>JBCCFQ010000423.1:0-4183 GCA_039029655.1 Pseudomonadota bacterium
ATTCAACTCGGTATCAATGGATACTTCCGCTCTTACAGTCCCCATACCCTCGGAAGATGTTGAGTTTATTTCAGTGATTCCCTCAACACTTTGAATGGCTTCCTCAACCTTAATCACCACGCCTTCTTCAACTTCTTCAGGTGCAGCGCCTAGGTAGGGAACTCTAATGACCACCTGGTTAACTTCGAAATCGGGGGTAGTCTGCTTGCGAATGGAAAAGGCGGAGACAATGCCAAACGCGATGATCATCAGCATCATTAAATTTGCCGCAACATGATTACTGGCAAACCATGCAATAATGCCCGTTTGACGAGTCGTACCTGGATTACTCATGGCGAGGCTTCCTTACTATCTGCAGCAACTCGCTGACTCTCGCTCGTGTCGCCCTCAACTCGCACCATCATGCCGTTAATGGGTGCTTCAATTGCAGTCAATGCGATTCGTTCACCGGGTGCCGCACCATCAACAACGTAACCGTACTCTGAGTCCGCTCTCACAACGTTTACGGTTCTAATTTGTAGTCGGCTTTCATCATCAACAAACATCAGGCGATCGTTGCCACGAAAGGCAGAGCGCGGCACTTTGATGACATTGTCTATGGACAACCCGGTGATCTCGGCACGAACAAAAGTCCCCATGGGCAATGGAACCTCCTGCTCCCCATTCAAACCATAAGGGTCCGCAATCCGAGCCACCGCAAAAGTCACGCGGTTGTTTTCATCCACTACCGCTTCGGTACGAACCACTTGGCCCTGCCAGCTGGCGTGGCGACCCTTTCGAGTTGCGCTTAGTTCAACCAGAGGGCCCTGTGCTTCACCATGCTCGCTGACATCAGCGGCACTGGGCAGATTCACAAATGCCAGATCTTGGTTGGTCAAAGGCAAACGCACCTCAGCGTAGTCTGTGGCAAAAGTCACACCCAGACGACTGCCTGGTGTCACGTACTGACCAAGATCGGCATCCTTCGCCTTAACGATGCCGGCATAGGGCAATCGGATGACGGTGCGTTCCAAGTCACGATTGGCTCGTACCAAACCGGCTTTGGCTGATGCCAGAGCTGCGGCCGCCGCCGCATAATCGGACTCCGTGCGATAACCTTGGCCTTTGAGTTTTTCTTCACTCTTGTATTCAATCTCGCGTTGGGTCAGCAAAGCCTTAGCCTGATCCACTGCCACTCGGTAGTTGGTAGGATCAATGTGCATGAGCTGCTCATTCTTTGCGAACACACCACCTGCAACAAACTTAGGTGATACCCAGGTAACCGCACCTGCCACCTCAGAGCTGACCACGGTTTCTGTTCGGGGTTGAACCGTTCCCTGACTTTCCACGGAAAAACTGGCGCTGGTTTCAACTAGTGGCATGGCGTTGATTAAGACCGTGGTATCTACCTCAGCCTTTTTTTCTGGTGGCGGTTTCATACTACTAAGCATACTTGCGCTCACGAGCCCCAATCCAAAAATGGCGACAACCAGAACCACGTTCCTAGTCTTGCGAGTCATACCTTTGTCCTGAGTATTGGTTGGTAGTGTATTTTGAGCTTTTTCTGAGAAGAAGGCTCCATTTTTTTAACGCGCAGCGTCCAATTTGGACTACATCAAAAAAGGAGAGTAGAAAAAGCCGGCCCATCATAATAAAGATGACGCAACCCCAAGTTTCGTCATCTAACCTCACAGACAGCCTTCGGGGCCCGCAGTTCCGGTAAGCCAAAAAAAGCGGCGACCCCAATGGGGTCGCCGCAAGTGTCTGCTATATAAGGTTTTCTTAGAAAGTAAGCTTTAAGTTAACAGAGTAGGTTCGACCCAAGGTGTCGAACAGGCTTGGGAAGGTGTTACCACTGTTAAATGCCGTTGATCCCGTGTTGTTACCCAGAATCGGTGGATCGTCATCCAAGACATTGGTCACAAGCAGTGCAATACGACCAAAATCTCGATAACGGAAGCCCACAGAGAAATCCAGGTAATCCTGAGAATCTACGCTACGAAACTCTGAAAACAGCGCCCCAGCTTCGTTGGTTTGAGCATCCATTTCGCCAATGTGACGCCACAACAGAGAGGCATCCAGGTCTTCACGAGCCCACATGAAGTGTAAGGTATGCCGATACTCAGGCACAGGATCACAGGACGTACCGTAGAAACCGTTACAATCAACCACGGCAGAAGCCGCAGTGGTTTGAAACTGATTCGTCAGATATTGGTGTGCCGAGAACGCAACGTCCATGTCACCCCAATCTCCCATGCTAAACCCGGTGTTAATTTTTAAGTCCAGACCTTCGGCTTCGAAGCGTTCGAAGTTAGTGAAGAAGGCTGGCGCACCCGTGCCGGTTTCACCCAAAGCACCACCAATTCGAACGATGCCTGCACAGGCCGCAGGATCTTGCAGTACATAACAAAGATCCAACGCTTCCTGACCACTGGGCTCATCGATGTAGTCTTCAATTTCGATGTTGTAATAGTCCAAGGAAATCGTCGTTGGCGCCAAGGAGTCAAAGAAACCAAAGCTGGGTTGCCATACAACACCAAACGTCGTGGTGCTTGCGGTTTCCGGATCAGGCAGGTTGCCTGGGTTGGTACCGTTAAACACGTTGACTTGGCCAGCGATGATATCTGGGGTGGTTCCCACTTGACTCGGTAACTGACCTGTTTGCGTACAAAGGTTAAACAAAGTAGAACCTGGTGCTGGTGGATTTGGATTGCCGATGGAGCAAGGATCCAAAGTCGCATTGTCTAGGCCCGTCGTAATAGGACTGAACAATTCACCGATATTGGCTACACGAACGGCTTCTTGCTCCATGAATCGGAAACGAACGTCGTCGGTGATCTGCCAACTGATACCAGCCTTCCAAGAGTCAGTGCTGCCTTGAATATCAAAGTTAGAGTTTCGATACCCTGCTTCGATACTTAGGCTTTCGAAGCCTGGTCGACCTTGCACAATGGGATAAATGGCTTCAACAAATACCTCTTCGGTACTGTATTCACCAGCAACCGGTAAACGGTTGCCGCCTGCACCGCCCTGACAACTGGCAGGTGGCAGTTTCAAGCACTCGTCAGGTGCGGAGTTTGCCTCTTCTTCACGATACTCAAAACCCACAGCAACCGACAGACCATCGTCAGACCAAGCATTGGTCAGCTGGTCGATGGTTCCATCTACGGAAGCGTGATACACCGTTTGCACGGTATTGCGAATGTCGCTGGCGATAGCGATAAAAAACCCACTATCACGCTGTGCATCAGTGATTGCACCCACCGGACCGAAGATATTGATTGGCGTACAAGGCGCCGCCGTCACAACACCCGTAACGCTAACGCAACCCGTTGGACTGACCGTATTGATCCCGGCTTGGAGATTGGTCAAGTTAGTGAATCCATCCCGTGTTTCGGTAAAGTCAGACTCACCACGTTGATAAGACAGATCGAATCCCCAGTTTTCCGTACCTGGAATATCGCCTCGAAGCCCCCAAACAAACTGTTGGTAGTCCGTGTCGAAAACACCGGTACGTGGACCTAACTCCAAGGTTCGTCGTCTAGCAGTGGAGGTAAACGCATCGCTGGCATCAAATACACCATCGCCATTGACGTCCTGAATACCCACAGCACTGAACCCTAGAGGATCAGCCACCAGTGCCGCTTGCAACGCGGCTAGAGCATCCAAATCATCTTGGGTAGGTGTCGGCAATCCCTGGATACGCGTAATCTCCGAATTGGTGTCGCTTAGGAATTGGGTCGCACCCGCGTTCAAGTCATTCACAATTGTGGTTCGAGTTGCATCCGTGAAGAACGGATTCATTATCGGAATGGTGAACGCGGTACCAAAGGTGCCGGAAGGCGCGATTTGAAAGTCAGATCGATTGTTTGCAAACGATGCCCGCGCATACATTTCGATCTTTTCAGTCACATCATAGCTAACCACCGTGGTGGCCTGCCAGCGCTCTTGAGGCGTTTGATAGTAGTTGAAGGGGTTAAAGTTGAACCGTGCACATTCGCCTAATTGCAAACTGCCATCATCGCGAAATTGATAGGAGTTACCGCTTCTAAGGTTGAGCGTTGAAGGAATGGCCGTGGTGGAACCAACGCCCGTTGAATGAGCCGTGGTGAACTCGGTGTTCCCTTGGCAATCGCCAGTTGGTCTTTGAGGTGCTGATCCCAATCCAGAACCTGTCGCAGATGAAACGCCAAATATTCCAAAG
>JBCCFQ010000424.1:0-4183 GCA_039029655.1 Pseudomonadota bacterium
AAGCTGCCCAAAGCGCCATGGTATCCGCATCGTCTTTACCATTTTCAACCTGAGCCAATAATTCCAGTCCAACACTAACAGCAGTCGTCGCCTCCTCTGATCGTTGTTGCGACATATGGGTAACCGCCAAACAGTATTGTAAGAACGCTCGATCGAATAGTTGGAATTTCTCTTCTTTTAGTTCGCTTAAGTAGGCGAGGTCACCCCGATGGAAGGCCTGTTCGATGTTCACGAGATCGGCGAAGACAGTTGCGGGAAAAAGAAATAGGAACATTAAGGCCAATCGCATTAAAGCATCTCCTGTGGATGTTCAACACTATCGCGGCTGGCAGGCTATTTGAAAAGATACAGCTGTCAACGGCAAACCCATGACAAATGTCAGTGGTTGCAGGGTATCACCAAGTGTCTAGTTGATCTCCCGCCACGCCAACATGCCGCCTTCTAGGGACTGTACATTGGCTAGACCTGCGATTTTGGCGAAATTGGCCGCCTGTATGCTGCGAAGACCCGATTCGCACACCATAACCAGGGCTTCTGTTGACTCGGGATGGTCAAACAAGGGGGCCAATTCCGTCAGGGGAACATTCCTCGCTCCCTTAATGTGGCCAGCCTCAAATTCTTCAGGATCTCTAACATCAATAACCGATATGGAAGAAGAGCCGGCTTGAAGCAACTCGCCCAACTCTGTCACAGTTATGTTCAACTTTGCCTGTTCTGTCATAGGAGCACCTCAATCAAAAACCGAATCATCCTGTATGAGATTCCAGGAAGTTCCTTCCGGTGACACAAAAGAGAAACTGGGATTGCCAAACTCATTGTCGATGATGTCGGTGACATCCGTCGCGCCATGCTCTTGAACCCTAGCTCTAAAGTCTTCCGCTGAACGCACTCGGTAAGTATACAAAGACATACCCAAAGACCCGGGCCGTTGCCGATCCCACACCACCGGCATGTCGCATTGCTTCTTGAGACGAATGAATTTGAGTCGACCGGAGCGATGTTGCTTGATCTCCAAAGAAGAACGGGGATCATCAAAGTCTGTGACGTAGTAAACCTCGTCGCCTTGGAGATCAAATATCGCGGCGGCACCCTGTACGCAAAATGCCGCACCTCCCTCCACCACATATTCCTTTTGGCGCATCAAACCCAGTGCTTTTTGGTAAAAATCCAAAACATGGTCATCATCCTGACGGATCATGATGCCAAAGTGCGTAAATTGACTGGTCTTTAAGAAACTGCTGGGATTGACGGTGCCATACCCCGGTTTCTCATAGTTGTATCGCTCAAACGGCGCCACTCTACACAAAGGATGAGCCATAAAGCCCTCACGGACCCCAATTGGGGGGTCCATAAATGGCTCACCTTTATCCATGGGGTAAATTTGCAGCCAGTGGGGGGACAGCGTGTTCCACGGCTGCCCGGCTGCATTCGCGTCCTCAGCGTGATTTAAGAGCTCAAGGACGTTGTCCGTGAGCAAAACGGTCCAACGACCACCCTCTTGTCGCAGGTGTTTGGTAATGCCAATACCGGAGTTTTTAGGATTTTCCCATTGCATCAACCGAACAAGACCGTGATCAGCGTCTTGATGAAGCAGATGCACCGACTTCACCTGGGAGTCGACGCCATACAGCTGTTGGCAGTGTTCGCGAGATAGGCTCCCTTGTTTCCCAACCCTAAATCCAAGCTGTCCCCAAAAACGAATTTGGTCGATTAAGTCGGGAACCCCAATACAAACTTCGTAGACACCTTTGATATCAACGTTTTCTGTAGTCACGGGTTAGGACCTCAACTTCGCCAAGGCAGCGCCAGGTAAACCTTCTAGTTCTGTAGCTAAGGTGGCATTCCAACGATTCAAGAAACCGAACAATGCAATCACCGATACAATTTCCAATTGTTGATCCACATCAAAGTGCTGGGCCAGCTCTTGGAACATTTCATCGGTAACACCACTGGGAGATTGCCCGCCGTGTAACGCGACTCTAAGTGCCACGCGCTCCGCATCGGTGAATCCATCGCTGGTCTCGAACTGCCATACCTGCTCAATCTTGTGTGTTGCAACTCCAAACTTCTCGCTGGTGAATGCAGTATGCCCCATGCAATACTCACAGCCTGCAGCACTGCTGGTGATCAATCCAATCAATCGTTTCAAGCCATTGTCTATGCGTGACGGCTTGTAGATCGCGCCGACAAGCTTGGCAAAGGCATGCATGAGTTCCGGGTTTCGAGCCATGGTCAGGGCATCGTTGGCGACAAAGCCCATCATACCCTCAGCCTTTTCCACCGCTGATCGTTCCGCGGGCGCTAAATCACTGATGCTAAGTGGCTCGATTCTTGGCATGGTCTTCACCTACATGGCCGGTGTGGCAAACTTGTTGGATTTCATAAAACAACTGGCCAACATCCACTTTAAATTAATCCCAATGCGATCCGCCTGGGGAACAGTAAATGCATAACCATGTTCCTTGCGCTCCCCGTCTATTTCTTCACTGACATAGATAACAAAGGAGTCTCGGGTAAAAATGCCTTCGTAGTTGTTTATGGGCCAATCCACTAAGAACAGACTAATGCTCAAGCGACGGCCGTCTTTGGTGGTAAACCACACCGCCCCACCCTGATCATGGGTCTTGAACCCCTCATAACGTTCGTAGGGTTCATTCCTGCCACCACCCACACCCGGTATATCGGCATAGCACTCAAAAGCTCGGGCACGGTGCAATTTGTAATCGCCGTTGTCATGGTTTGGATAGGTAACCCACAATTGTTGATATCCCAACACGACTTCATTGAGAAAGTCTTTATGACAGTCGGGATTGGATTGGGCTCTGAACTGTTGCGCCTCTCTGGCCCACAGCAACTCACAGCGCTTATCTTGCCCGCCATTTCTTTCTCGTATGATCAACTTTGCCGCCGCGGCATCAGCATCCGCTTCAAGCTCCCACAGCAATTCCTGGGCCGGCTGCTCCATATCTCCGTTTAGAAACGTTGTGACCTGAAAGAGGTTTGGATTCTCATCGACAGCGGTGATCTTTATATGAATGGGTCCATGCTTAATGGACCGATCACCCCGCCGATCAAAGTAACTCTGATTGGCGTTGTCGTAGATCCCCGGCAGCATAGTGCTAATAACCTGGAGATCTCTTTCATAAGGTTGACTGTCCTGTCCCTGTGCCAGCAAAACACCTGGCGACATCAAAACAAGGAAAACGAAAAAATTGAGTTTCATAAGGCTTTTCCTAGCTTGTGAATTCCTTGAGTGCCACCAGCAATCAATGGCTTGTGTGGCTTTTGCAGCATTTCCGCCACACTTTTGGTGCGGCAGCGCAAAAATCAACGGGCATAAGTGCTTGTTATCTCAACCTGTAGCGCAACAAATGATGTAATGTTATATTATTATGCATTGAAATCTGTAGTAAGGCCACAACGGGTCAGCGTGTGACTAAAAAAACATGAGCGAAACCCTGGCGTGACTGGCCCAATCCAGTGTTGTTGAGAGTCCATCCATCCGACGGGGGAAGTTAGTATGAAATATTTACTCGGGGCATTCATGATCGTGGTGCTCAGTGTGATCGCAAAACCCACACTGGCCCAAGACGCATTAGAAGAAATCATCGTTACTGCCCGAAAACGGGAAGAAAGCCTACAAGACATTCCCATTGCTATTACAGCAGTGTCAGCCACAGACATACTCGAAGGCGGCTTAACCAGCCTGGAAGACATTTCCACACTGGCATCGGGCTTTTACTTTTTCAACCAAGGGCAGAATCAACCTGGTCGATATAACACTCAGTTACGTTTTCGTGGACTGAACCAGGCTCAGTTCTCACCTAGTTTTGAAACCGGCGCATTGTTTGTTGATGGCGTTTACGTTCTAAACGGTGGCACCTCTTTGTCGTTGATGGATGTGGAGCGAGTAGAGGTCATCAAAGGACCTCAATCGGCCTACTTCGGACGGAATACGTTTGGCGGTGCAGTTAACTTCATTACCCGTGATCCAAACATGGAAGAATTCAGCGGTCGCGCCAATGTATTGGCCACGACTCGAAGCAAAGTTGAAGCACAAGCCTTTATTGAGGGGCCAATTGTGGAAAACATGTTGGCCGGTAGCCTAAGCGCTCGATACTACGACAAACAAGGTCATTACGATGCATCCGATGGCGGTCGCTTGGGTGACGAAAACACCTGG
>JBCCFQ010000425.1:0-4178 GCA_039029655.1 Pseudomonadota bacterium
GAAAACTTTTAAGTCCATGTTTTTGATAGCCTTATTGATGCAGCCCGCCTGGTCGGCCACGGTAAACAAACTGCAGGTGACAAAGCAAAAAAAGTACTTTGAAACTCAGGCAGAGTTCGTTGTGGATGCCCCTCAGAGTGAAGTTCTTAGGGCGTTTACGATGTTTGAAAACCTGCAAAAAATTAACCCAGCCATAACCGGAAGCTCTGCTGTCCCACTGACAGACCAGACCACTCGTGTCACAACTGAGGTCAAAGACTGTATGGGCGTTTTTTGCAAGTCCCTTACCCTAGTCGAAGACGTGACCATTGAAGTCGACGGCACGGTTCACTCCGTCATGGTAGCAGGCCTTGGGGATTTTGAAGAAGGAACCACTACGTGGACGTTCGTGCCAAAAGGTGATCGCACCCAGGTTCTATATCAAAGTAGAGTACGCCCTGGCTTCTGGTTACCACCCCTGGTGGGTAAGAAAGCTATGCGCAAAGCCCTAAAACGCCAAATCACAACGGCTGTAAATAACTTGGAGGCTATCCTCGCCGAGTAAGAGATCGTAGAGTACCCTGTTCCAAGTGGGGAGTGACTCTATGAACGTGTCAGACGCGGTGGCCCAGAGAAAATCGATTCGACAGTTTCTCGACAAGCCCGTGAGTAATACTGTACTTCAGACACTGTTGGAGAAGGCCGCTAGAGCCCCCTCAGGTGGTAACGTGCAACCCTGGCGTGTCTTCGTCCTAAATGGAGAATCCAGCAAACGGTTTCTTTCGTTTCTCGAATCCAAACCCCACCAAGAGGACATGGAGTATCAAATCTACCCCTCTCCACTCAAAGAACCGTATCGCTCATCACGATTTAAGGTTGGCGAAGATATGTATGGGCTACTGGGAATACCCCGAGACGATAAGCCCGCCCGTCTACGTCAGTATGCAAAAAATCTGCGCTTTTTCGATGCACCCGCCGCCTTCTTTTGCTTTGTGGATCGTGAAATGGGTCCACCACAATGGTCCGACCTGGGCATGTTCTTACAGACTTTTATGCTGTTGGCCGAAGAGGCGGGCCTAAATACCTGTGCCCAAGAGTCTTGGGCTATGAAGCCTCAAAGCGTTGCTGAATTCGTTGGCGCCGAACCTGAGTTAATGCTTTTTTGTGGTATGGCCATTGGCTATGGAGATCCCGATGCGCCGGTGAACGAATTGGTGACCGAACGCGAACCCATGGCCGCATGGGTTAAGTTTGTTTAGTGGACACACTCACTCGGACCAGCCGAGAAAAAAGCAGAGTCGCTAACAAGCCGACGAACGCAAAACCGGCAAGTAAAAGAAAATAATTCTGAAAACCCGCAAGACCCGGACTAGCGTCTAGAATGCGACCTGAAACCGCATTAAAAAAGAAGTCTGGGGTAAACCCGAGCACTGAAATAACGCCAGTTGCTGTACCGGTCAGGTGACTGGGAATTTTTGCCTGCTCAATCAATGCAAAGTACACCCCGCGAAGGGAATAAACCGCAACGAAAGTAATAATCAAGTTGAGCAAAACAATAGACAGCTCTACCGTCTCAGCATTAAATCTAGAGAGCAGCCCGTAGCACACCAGCAACAACAAAAAGCAGATGGAAATTACCCGACTTGCCGAAATCCGATCAGCCAGGAAACCTGCTCCTATGGCACCAACGACTCGTGTGTAAGCCGTCATGCTCATAAATGTATTGGACTCCTCATTTGTCTTACCTAGCACCTGCTCAACATAGAGCCCGTAATTGTCGAGGCCCTTATAGCCACAGTAGGCACACACGATAATCAAACCCTGAAGCCAAACAACAGGTTTCGACACTACGGTAATCACGCTGGTGAGGGTCGAAGAGCGCCGACCTAACACCTCCGAGTTTGGCAATACCAGCCAGACAAGAATGGCGGTTGCAAACGTAATGCCAGAGTAGAAATAGATTACATTTGAAAATGACGACAATCTTTCTGCTTGCGTTGCATCTTCATAAGACACGCCTAACGATTGAACGAGTAAGGCTGTGGTAATCGAGGCAAAAACTGCGGCCGCTAAGCCACGGCCTCCATCCAAAAAACCAAACGCTCGACCTTGACTCAAAGGTCCACCCCATTCCCGTGTCGCCCGTATTAAGCCAGACCAAAACAACAAAATGGTGCTTACGCCCCAGTAGGCAAATACCACGTTCAGAGAGTCTCCCGGAGAAAGCCGCAACATGAGAATTCCACCCAGAGCGGTCAGAACCAACGAAAGTGAAAGTAAAAGACGGGGAGAAAAGCGATCAGCAATAGGCCCGCCCACAAAATAGGAAACCATAGCGAACGCCCCATAAAAAGCGAAAGCATCGCCGAGTTGAGTATTGGTGAGGTCGTAAACGTCCAACAGAGTGGATCGAAAAAATCGCGGCAGGTGAAACGGCAAGGCGAACACCATTTCCCCTGCCAAAATTAACGCCAACAGTATTGCCCATCGTCGCGTGGTACTCATTTCCATGAGCTTAAGGTACAGTGCCGTCTAGGTAGTTACCAGACCCCAAGGAATGCAGAATGACAATACGGCTGGCATTGATCGTTTGTGTGGTGTTATTGCTTGGATGCCAGATTACTCCCACGAGTACCCAAGCTAATAGCTTTGCATTCGTCAATGTCACTTTGATTGATGCTACTCACGGCACCAGACCTAATATGACCGTTGTTATTGCCGACGAGAAGATTCAACAAGTGTCGCCCACCGCAGCAACTACACTACCGGCAACCTTGCAACAAGTTGATGCAACGAGTGGCTTCTTAATACCGGGTTTGTGGGATATGCATGTGCATATTACCTATGAACCCGAATTGGAATCCCGAATGTTCGATTTGTTTCTTGCCCACGGCATAACCAGCGTCAGGGATACCGGGGGCAGACTAAACGAAGTGTTATCGTGGCGGGAGCGAGCACGGGCGACACCCACCCAGGCACCGAGAGTATTCGTGGCCGGACCCTTAATTGATGGCGACCAACCGGTGTACGACGGTACGGGCGGCCTGCCAGATCTTTCTCTCGCCGCTCCAAGTCCCTCAGAAGTCGAAAGGATTGTAGATCTACTGGCGAATGCTGGCGTTGACCTGTTAAAAGCATACGAAATGCTCACACCGGAAACATTTATGGCGCTAATGGAACGTGCCGCCCACCACGATTTACCAGTGACAGGGCACATTCCGTTGAGCATGGATGCTATCTCGGTTTCAGAGGCCGGCTTAAGAAGCATCGAGCACTATCGAAACATTCCCTTGGCCTGCGCCAAAAACTGGGATGAACTCAAACTACGACGTGAGCAGCTATTAGCCGAGCCAGAGGAATCCGGTGCCAAGCGCCGTCGCAAACTCCACGAAGACCAGCGTCCTGAGGCGATTACAAACTACGACGGACCCACGTGTGAAAAAGTCATGACAGCGTTAGCCGAGAATGGCGTATGGCAAATACCCACTCTTACACTCAACGTACTGTCCAAAACTCAGGAATTTGCAACGAAAGAGTGGCAAACACACTTTGACTTGCTTCCCGATTCCATCGCCAATCGGTGGCGCACCAGTATTAAGGGCATCACCGCCTCTCCAGCGCCCACACAGTGGCTTGCTTTAGCCAATTGGACAGAAATGATCACCCCTAAAATGCTGGAGGCCGGCGTCACAATCTTGCCGGGTACTGACACACCCATCTTTTTCTTGACTCCTGGTATCAGCCTGCACCAAGAACTGGTTAGTATGGTTGAGTTTGGCATGACGCCAGCCCAAGCCCTGGCGGCGGCAACCTATGAATCGGCCAGATACTTTGAAGTTGAGGAGGAAGTGGGGGATATCGCACCTGGAAAGATCGCAGACTTGATTTTACTGAACGAGAATCCACTACTGGACATTCGGTCTACACAAAAGATACGCAACGTCGTACGACATGGACGCTTGTATGATGAGGCACAATTGGAAGTGCTCAGAAACAAATAGTCCCCATAAGCAAAGAGAAGGAAAAAGAGTGAAAATCGCAACCATACAAACCAATCGTGGTGACATTAAGCTGCAGTTGTTTGCAGACGAGACGCCAAAAACTGTCGAGAACTTCGAAAAACTGGCAAACGACGGTTTTTATGATGGGCTGTCATTTCATCGAGTCATTGACAATTTCATGATCCAGGGTGGTTGCCC
>JBCCFQ010000426.1:0-4162 GCA_039029655.1 Pseudomonadota bacterium
AACTCCAACTTTACATCTGGGTAGGACTGCCTAAACGTAGACACCAGAGGTGCGATCATGCGTTCGCCGAAAGCGACAGACGCGGTGAGTTTCAAAGTCCCCATGGGGCCCGTATTTGCTAGACGGGCTTGCTCCTCTGCTTGCTCCAGTTCTTCGATGATGACCGAAACTCTACGAAAGTAGGCTTCGCCTGCTTCAGTAAGTGTCATGGTACGAGTGGTTCGCTGAAACAACCGCAATGCCAGGTGCTCTTCTAATTGAGCAATGATCCGAGATACCGATGACGGATTGATGTCCCGTTCCTGGGCGACAGCGGCGAAGCTCAGTTTTCTCGCCACCTCAACGAACAGCCTAAGGGTATCGATATTCATTAATGCGAATTATGCATGAATACAGTTTGTTTCATCTAGTTTATCTGACTTTACAAAATAATCAGAATGCTTGCCCGGTGACGATTTTCAGGACAAAAAAATCAAAGCAAAACAGGCCATCGATGCTTTATTACCCTCATTTTCTCGCAAAACACTTTGAGTTCTTGGAGACAGATATGAAAAACATTACTTTGTTAGGGCTGGGTGCCATGGGTAGTCGCATGGCAAAGAAGTTCATAGAGGGGGGACATAGAGTAACAGTTTGGAACCGAAGTTCGGCAAGGGTCGAGCCACTGGCAAACTTGGACGCGACTGTCGCTGAATCTCCACGATCAGCAGCCAAGGGGGCGGACTTTGTACTCTCCATGGTCCGAGACGACCGCGCTTCTCGCGAAGTTTGGTTAAACAAAGACACAGGCGCTCTCGATGCCATGGAAGATGATGCCGTTGCCATTGAATGCTCGACTTTATCTGTACCTTGGGTGTCCGAACTGGCGGCTGCGTTTACGGCGGCTGGTCACAGTTTTATCGACGCGCCACTTGCCGGCTCCAGACCACAAGCAGAAGCAGGGCAACTCATTTTTTTCGTGGGTGCCGCTGAAGATACATTCAAGCATGTAGAACCCATCCTCGATACATTGGCAGCAGCGGTGCATCACGTCGGTGATACAGGCAGCGGTGCCACAGTCAAACTCATGGTCAACGCTTTGTTTGGAGCACAATTGGCCGTAATGGCCGAGCTCATTGGCTTTGCGACCAAGATGAACATCAATGTAGACAAAGCCATCGACGTTATAGGGTCCACTCCGGTGTGCAGTCCCGCAGCCAAAATGTCTGCTGGTGCGATGATTTCGGGTGCTTGGGCCCCTGCGTTTCCCATAGACCTGGTGGAGAAGGATTTTCAACTCCTCAACTCCTCAGCCGACCAAGTTGCGGCCGAGCTGCCTCTGTCCACCGCCGTTGGCGAAACCTATGCTGAGGGAGTTAGGCGCGGTTTAGGTGAGGACAACATTACGGGGATTGTGCAACTTTACGCATCGGGTACTGCTACCCATAAATGAAGGCATGTATTGGCTCCCTTCTTAAGATTGTGTGACCCGCCGACACAGACATTTCATCGGTCAAAGGAAAACACAATCTTATGTGGGCGCCTCTCTTTGTTATTGGCCAGATCCAGAAACAGAAGAACAAAACGAAGAGAAAGAAGAAGAGCCTTAATGCTTGCGCTGGGTATGTCCACTGTGCGCAACCCAACTTAAATGTTAAATTGATAACGCAAGGTGCTCCATTGTGGTTTGGTATCAGCGAGTGTGGTTCTTTAGGTCAAACAAATGTTTCTGAAGCGTTTCGTACTGATCATTATTGGTGTGGTGTCGTTGGCGCTGGGTACGATAGGAATTTTTGTCCCCTTTCTTCCCACCACCCCTTTTGTTTTGTTGGCCGCCTTTGCCTTCGCAAACTCCTCCGATAGATTGCATTACTGGCTGCTTAAGCATCGGGTCTTTGGACCTCTCATCAACAATTGGCGACGATATGGCGCGATCAGTCACCGCGCAAAAGTGCTTAGCGTTGCATCGATGGTGGCAATTCTCTCGATTTCTATGTTGTTGGGTGTGAAAACTTGGATCATTGGGGTTCAGTTTGTTGTTTTAAGCTGTTCAGCCGCTTTTGTATTGACTCGTCCATCGCCGCCTGAGGCTTGAACGGCATTGTCTTCGCCACTAACGGATCAATACGTGTTGTGCAAGAATATCGTGTGTCAGCACTTCAATGATTCTTGATATTGAGCCATTCGTCATGGTTGCCATACTCGCAGCCGCGTTCTTGACTGGTGTCCTTCATGGCACTATTGGCATGGCCGGAGGCATACTTATGGCCTCCATTCTTTCCCATTTTGTGGGGATTAAGGCGGCAGTTCCTGCTATGACTGTTGCGCTGGTGTTCAGCCACTTCAGCCGGGTCATTATCTACTTCAGGGAGACTTCCTGGCCCGTTGCTGGGCGCGTGCTTTTGTTTGGCATACCGACCATTGTGCTGGGGGCAGTGATTTTTGGATTCATCAGTCCCCAGGTCATTGCTGTTATTTTTGCGTTGTTTTTGATTCTTTCATTCCCCATCAAGTACTGGGCAAAACGGCGTCAGCTCACTACTGGTCCAAAATTGCTTGCGGCCGCGAGCATGATTTGG
Source organism: Pseudomonadota bacterium (assembly GCA_039029655.1). Classification (GTDB taxonomy): domain Bacteria; phylum Pseudomonadota; class Gammaproteobacteria; order Steroidobacterales; family JBCCFQ01; genus JBCCFQ01. The sequence continues at coordinate 2,559 of JBCCFQ010000426.1, forward strand.
GGTATGTTGGCTGGGAACGTCATCGGTCCGGGTTTTTTTTTAGCCCCCTTTTTGCTTGGCACTGGAATGGGCAGATTAACCTTTGTTGGTACCTTAGCCGCCATCACCTTGGTGATGAATCTGGTCAAAGTCGCGGTATTTGGAACCACTGAGTTATTGGGGTTAGAGCTGTTCCTGCTAGGAGTATTTATTGGATTAGCGACGGTGCCGGGAAACTGGTTAGGCAAGTCCATTTTAAAACGTATGCAAGACAGTGATCACGCTCGCATTGTTGATGCCCTTACAGTTTTGATGATATTGAACTTTTTTTATTTGGCGGTGCGACCGGCAGTTTGAACATGAAACTCTATCTCGGGAAATGCACGACAGTAACCATCGTATTTACGATCCTTCTATTTGTGGCTGCTTGTGCATCCAATGAAATCGTGAACCTCAATCGTTGGGGATTGATAGGCGCACCTGTTTGGACCCAGACCAATGATGGAGTGAAAGCGGGGCCCACGGACCTCAAAAGCTACCTTGTTTCAACGAACCGCTATTCCGACTTCCATCTGCGAGCGGAGTTTCGTATCGATGACGATACCAATAGCGGTATATTTATCCGATGTAAATCAATTGCAACTTTTGACGATATCAATCCCATCGACTGCTATGAAGTGAACATTTGGGATAACCATCCAAACCAAGACTTTCGCACCGGCAGCATCGTGACCAAAAAGCCGCCCGAGACAACGTTATCGACTTTGTCTCGATGGAACGTGTATGAAATTGTTGCTCGTGGTCAAAACATTCAAGTTTTGCTTAATGGCCAACGACTCAATTCCCTCAATGATGCAACCCTGGACCAAGGCCAGATTGCCTTGCAGTATTGGGGTAAGAACGAGCTCGAATTTCGAAATTTGACTATCGATGAACTATAAAGACGATTCTTAACCTTCCAGGCTTGCGATGAGCATCTTAGTCGCAGTCTTAGAAGACTGTTGTAGATTGTCCAAACTGCCAATAGGGCTCAAGGTGTCGAAGTTCAAAAAAATCGCGGCTATTCCCACTGCCACTGCATCCAGTTTGTCTCCTTCGGTTTTCGGATAGGCTTGGGTCAGTTCCCCGCGAATTCTGTCAATAAAGTCTTGAGTCCACCCTTTGAGTTTCTTGGCAAGTTGTGGATTGTCGCTGGCTGCGATGAGCAAAGCATTGGTGATGTTGATGCGTCCACTGTCGGCAAATGTGCCCTCAAACAACCAGTCCACTAAGGTTTGGACCCGGTTTTTCTCGGGTAACGCGTCGAATAGGGTGGCGGTGTTTTTAGCGCTTTGAGTTAGGAACTGCTCTAGGAAGGCGTCCAAAAGATCGTCTTTGTTGCCGACGTTGTGTCTTATGAGTGCCCTGGCCAAACCCGCTTCCTCAGCGGTTTTCTCCAATGTGGCACCCTCTACGCCGAACCGGGCGATGCATTTTCCGTAAGCATCCAGAATCAAGGTGCGACGTTGGTTTTTTAGGCTAGGTCTGGGCATGGGTTCGAAAATAAATTATCAGAGTTGACAATTTACCATTAAATCCGTATATTATCAACATTGATAATTTATAGGGGCGTTTGTATGGACTGG
>JBCCFQ010000427.1:0-4160 GCA_039029655.1 Pseudomonadota bacterium
GGATCCCAATGCCGAACGCGCCGGTTTGTTGTTTGGAAAAAAAGTGACGTAGACCTCGTTCATGGCGGCCCACTCACCGATATCCGCCAAAAACACGGTACATTTCACCACTTTGTCCATGGAACTGCCTAAGCCTTCCACCGTGTTTTTTATGTCGTTGAGAGCCGCGCGGGTTTCCCCCTGAATTCCCCCTTTGGCCAGCTTTCCCGTATCTGGATCGGTGCCGATCACACCCGACAAAAATAGTAAGCTACCCACTTGCACAGCGGTTGAGAACGGTAGATCTCGTCCTTCATACTGCGCTGCTTTGTGGAAAACCGGTGGCTCATGAGCTGAAGCCGCAAAACTCACCAATGCCAAAACGCTTAAGACGAAAATCCCGACCAAATTTTGCACGTTGTCCTCCAAATTTTTGCAATCCGCTAAGCCGGGCCCATAATGCCTGTCCATGGCTAGCAAATTCAATTCTCGAACAGCAATCGCTGTGGTGGTCGCCAATATGATTGGCACCGGTGTCTTCACCAGTCTCGGCTTCCAACTGGTGGACATTCAATCTGTTTTTGTCTTACTGATGTTGTGGGTTGTCGGGGGTATAACGGCGCTGTGCGGCGCCTTAACCTATGCGGAGTTGGGCTCTGCATTACCCCGCTCCGGCGGTGAGTACAACTTTCTCACCCAACTCATTCATCCTGGGGCAGGTTTTATTTCGGGATGGATTTCCGCAACCATTGGGTTTGCCGCCCCAACGGCTTTGGCCGCAATCACGTTTGGAAAATACCTGCAGGCCGTGGTGCCTGAGGTACCCACAAAACTGAGCGCATCCGTCTTGGTCATCGCCCTCACACTGGCTCACGTGTGGAGTCGAAGTGCCAGCGGTGGCACCCAACGCATATTCACCCTCGTCAAAGTTGTCTTAATCCTTTTCTTTTGCGTGGCCTGTTGGTTTTGGGTTGCTGAGCCTCAGCCCATCTCTGTGTTACCCCAAGCCGGAGACGGCGCATTGTTTACAAGCAGCGCTTTTGCCGTATCTCTCATATACGTGAGCTACGCGTACACCGGCTGGAACGCGGCGACCTACCTTACCAGTGAACTGGAAAATCCCATCAAAACACTGCCAAAGGTTCTGGCCCTGGGGACTTTTGTGGTGATGTTGATGTACTTGTTGCTGAACTTCACATTTCTTTATGTAGCCCCCATGGCAAACATGGTGAACAGGGTAGAGATTGGTTATGTGGCGTCAGAGGCGGTCTTCGGTCCTGTAGGGGGCGCTGCCATGGGCTTGATGCTGGCTGTTCTTTTGATCTCAACCGCCAGCGCCATGATTCTTGCGGGACCAAGAGTACTACAAGTCATTGGTGAGGATTTTCGTGTTTTTCGTGCCCTGGCCAAAACCAACGACGATGTCTACCCCGTTGCAGCCATCGTCTTTTTGTCGGTGATTACCCTGACCTTTATTGCCACTTCTTCCTTCGACTACATACTCAAATTCGCAGGCTTCACATTAGGTCTCAACACATTTTTTACAGTGGCCGGTGTCTTTGTTTTGAGACGACGTCAGCCGTCCAGTGAACTACCTTTTCGGATGCCGCTCTTTCCCATCCCTCCGCTGGTGTACTTGGCGTTAACGGGATGGACCTTGGTTCACTTGCTTGGGCAACCCGTGGAACCAGGCAAGATTGGCGAAGGTTGGATGGGTTTGATCTTGGTGGCCATTGGCGGTGTTGTCTATCTGCTCTCTAAAGCATTAAGCGATAAGATCAAGTAGTGCTCATAAACAAAAAAAGGGGCGCCGAAGCGCCCCTGTAAGCTACTTTGTGTACTACTTTGTCCTATCGGAAATCCCAGTTCGCTCTCAGATAGTACGAACCGCCATTGAAGCCGAAGGGTGAGGTGACCGGATAGGTTGCCCCCACGATACCAACAAAGGGATTGTCATCAGGGTACTCATCCAACAGGTTTTGGGCACCCAAAGATACGGAAATCTCATCCGTGAATTGGTAGGTCGCTTCTGCGTCAACTGTAAAAGACGAACCTGCTTCAATGGGCAAGCCGCCATCATCCAAGTGAGCCTCAAAGAAACTACCATAATGATTCACACGGACATACCCACGCCAATCGCCTTGGGCGTGTGACCAGGTAAAGGATCCGCGAGTAGCTGGTAGATTCTCTTCCAACTGACGAACCCGTGTGGGTCCTATAATCGTTGGATTGAAAGCATCGACTTCTGTGTCAGTCCAGTTGAAGTTGATGATGAAGTCACTGTTACCACCAAATAGCTCGGCAGAACTGGTGGCCACGAAATCAATACCTTGAGTTGTGGTATCAAAGTCGTTGGTAAAGAAACGAACACCCGTGAAGCTGGATGCATCGGTTTCACCTTGAGCCAGTAGTGCCGCAATGTCAGCAGGCGTTAGTTCGATGGTGGTGGTAAGTGCGATGCGGTCTTCAACCTCAATATTGAAGTAGTCCACCGTCACATCCCAATTAGCCACACCAAAGACTGCACCAAACGTGAAGTTTGTAGACTCTTCTGGCGTTAGTGGTACACCACCTAGTTGTACTGAGATGGGGTTGGTGGGTGGCAAGGTTGCTTCATCCGCCAAAACACCACCTGTGAAAGCAGTACTTACGTTACGAACGTTTGCTTGACCAACCGTTGGTGCCCGGAAACCGGTTGAAACCGCACCACGCAGGGCGAAACTGTCGGTAATATCGAAACGTGCTGTAATTTTTCCATCAGTGGTATCACCCACTCGTTGGAAATCCTCATACCGCACGGCGAATCCAAGCAAAAATCGATCGGTAATGTCAGCTTCTAAATCCACATATACCGCTAAGCTGCCACGGTCGAAAACGCCCGCATCTTGGGGTTGGAATCCTGGGAAACCATTGGACCCAATACCAAAGCCTTGGGCTGCCAGATTCTCATCGATGAAATAAGAATTCGGGTCGCCCGCTTTGATTTCAAATTGCTCAACACGATACTCAGCACCAAACGCCACGTTCAACGGAGATTCGAAGGCATCCACGTCAACTGGGAAAGAAAAGTCAGCATTAACGTTTCTTTCAGACTGAATATAAGTGCCAGGATTGAAGGTCGTGGGCATGTTAACGCCCTGGGCTGCAAGCTGTGGGTTGACGGTGTTGCTGATTTGATAAATGACTTCGTTGCGGCCATAAGACGCACTGAAGTCGAACAACAAACCGTTATCAAACTCACCCTTGATACCACCGGTGATGGAGGCATCAATGACGTCACCACCAAATTGCGGTGTAAAACCACCCGGGAACAACTCAGTGAATGCAAAGCAGTTATCATCTGCTGCAAGCTGAGCCAAAATGGTTGGGTCAGGCAATAAACCGCCACCTTGATTCAATGGCAAAACTGGACAAGCGATTCCGTCATCATTTGTGCCGGAGGTAATGTCTGCCACCAACACTGTATCGGTTCCATCGGGTAATTCAGGACCGTTAAATACACCACCACGATTGGTTGGATTACGGAAGAAGAAGCCGCCTTCTACGGTACGCTCGGACCAGTTGCCAAAGGCATAGGCTTCTTTGCCATCACCGAGATCCAAACCTAAGTTACCAAAGAAGGTGATGTCGTCTTCAATCTCAGGCGCACCCCAGATTTGGGCAGCAGGTTGACGAACATCGGTGTTGCCCGCGGCAATCAACCCGAGAGCATCGTCGCGCTGGGTGCTTCGGCTGGTGGGATCAACGTTTTTGGCTTGAACGCTGAAGTTGGCAAAACCATTATCAGTTAAAGGCAGGCCAATATTTGCAGCAACCTGCAAGTTATCACCGTCACCTTCATAGGTACTACCCCACTTAAGCTCAACGCTACCACCTTCGGTATCATCGCGAAGCTGGAAGTTGATCACGCCGGCAATGGCGTCAGAACCGTACTGAGCCGCAGCGCCGTCACGCAATACTTCCACCTGCTTCAACGCGATACCGGGAATGGTTGAGATATCAGGACCCTGGGAACCGTCAGCGATACCGCCACCCAGGAAAGCAATCACCGCAGAACGATGTCGTCGCTTGTTGTTCAATAAGATTAAAGTACTGTCTGGAGACAAGCCACGCAGGTTGGCAGGACGTACAATAGTCGCCGCATCACTGATGGGTTGCTGGTTGACGTTATATGACGGGAC
>JBCCFQ010000428.1:0-4157 GCA_039029655.1 Pseudomonadota bacterium
CCAAAACAAAACAAATAGTCTTGCGAGAACGGGCAAGTTGTTCTTGGCCTGAGGGGTCGCAATTGTGTTGCTTGTTGTTGGTGCTTGGACTTGTTGAAGGGTCGCGGCAGCTGGCGCGGCAATGGAACTGGCTGGCTCCGGTGGAGGCAGCGACGGTTGTGGCTTAGGTATAAGAGTCAATATCGGCAGCAGGGCGGTGCTAAAAAAAGCGATGCTCCACAAACGATAACGGGTCACGGCGTTGGTCTTGGATCGCAGAAAAAAGAACGCCCACAACGATATCGCCAGAATCGCGCCCAAAGCGATTTGTAAGCCAGCGAGTTTGAGCAGGCCAATTGCAAAAAGGTCATTCATCGTGTGTTTTCTCGATTGCGTCCCTTAGCCGTTTTACTTCCTCAGGATCGATGTCTTCCTGACTTAACAGGTTTTGCACCAAAGCCTCAGGCGAACCATCGAAAAACTTCTGTACCAGGTGTTTTAGCGCGTGGGTCCTGGCGTTGTTTCGGGTAACGGTGGGTTTGTACACAAACGCGCGACCTTCTTTGTGGTGGGACACGTAGCCTTTCTCTTCGAGGATGCCCAGCATGGTCAACACGGTGTTGTAGGCAAGGGGCTCGGAAGTTTCGAGATGGCTGGTCACTTCCCGAACTGAGCCTTCTTTTAGCCGCCAGAGGGCATCCATGATGCGAAGTTCGCCTTCAGTTAGAGTTGACGATTTTTTTCTGGCCACTGGTAAACTCCTAAAGAATTAGTTTTTATAGTCTAGGCACGCTAACGTACACTGTCAACTAATTCTTTAGGAGTTAGGTATCCATGGCACAGAGAATGTGACCCAGTTCACATTTCGTGTGGGGCTGGGGTGCTAGTGTGTTTGTATGCGAGACAAAGACTTAGGGAATTTCGGTTCAGATTTCACCCCCGCCAAGGGTGATATTCCCATTGATTGGGCCCGAGTCGAAACAGGCTTGTCTCCTGTAGAATTTGCCGCCGTTGTGGATGAGCTGGTCAAAAAGGGTGCTATTCAGCTCTTTTTCGACCGCAGTGGCTGCAAATGGGGTAGGCCAACACGTTCGGGTTTGGCGTTGTTCGCCCCTAGTGCCGGTTGAGCCGAGTAACCTGGCACCAAGCCGCAGATTATTCCTTGGCTTCCTCGCTGTCCGTTTCTTTGTCTTCACCAGACACTGCCGGCGCGTTGCCCTGTAGGCATTCAAAACCAGCCTCTTCCAGCTGAGCTATGAAGGCTTCGGTTTTTGCTTCGCAGTAACCTGACTCATTAAAGGCGCGCCAAAGCACTTGTCTTTCGCCCGCGGCTTCGGTGTCTTTGTAATAATGCACTTCGCAGGGAACGGCGGAAGCCGCGGACTCATAAAGAATCTCTACACGCCGTTGAATATCACCCAGACTGCATCGATAGTCTTGGGGTCCTTGTGCGTGGAGTAAGCCAGGTAGGAGCAAGCCAACAGACACAACAACAGCCTTATTCATATTTGTTCCCGTTCGTGTGATGCTAGGGAGTATAGCAAGCGGCAACAGATTCACCACAAGGGGGGCAGCGTGACATCAAAAACCAGACAGTGGGTCTATGGCATTTTTGCAGGTCTAGGCGTGGTTGTGACTTGGTACTTCAACCTTGAATTTATGTCCCAACATGAAGGATTCTCCCTAGGGGCTTTTATCGCCGCCACTCATGTTAATGCAGCCGCCACTTCAATAGCCAACGATCTCATGGTGGTTGTGTTGGTATCTTTGTTTTGGTCCTTTTTGGAAGCGCGGCGTTTGGATATGAGGCACTGGTGGTTTTTCTTGGTGTTCACTTTTGTCATCGCAATTGCCTTCACTTACCCACTGTTTTTGCTGATGCGTGAACGTGCCTTGAGTAAGCAAGGCGCTTCAGCATGAAACCGTTCATTCTTGTTTCTCTGAACTTTCCGAATAGATGTTGTTGAGTATGTGAGGCAGATTTCTTTTCGATAAGGGTATTTTTCGTATGGCGTTCGTAAAATCTATTGATGAGTCTGCAGAGAGTGTGTCGTCTGTACTTGGCGGTTATCCTGTCCAGGCTCAAGCAATCATGTCGCTTGCTCAGGACTTATTGAGAACAGGTGAGTGTCAATTAAGCGCGGCAGAACGGGAACTGGTTGGTGCTTACGCGTCGGGGGTCAATGCCTGTACCTATTGCTTCGATACTCACAAGTCCACGGCGATTAGCTTCGGAGTCGACGAGTCCCTGTTGGAAGCAATGGTTCATGATCTAGAGATTAGTGGCGTGGACAGCAAACTATTGCCCGTGTGTCAGTACATTCGGAAGCTCACCCTGACTCCTGCTCGAGTTACCCAGACGGATGTGGATAACGTGTTTTCTGTCGGTTGGGACGAGAACACTTTTCACTTTGTTGTCATGATCTGCAGTTTCTTCAACATGATGAATCGGATCATGAATGGCTACGGTGTGACCAACACTGAAGGGTTTCGATGGGACCAGGGTGCGAAGCTGGCAGATCACGGGTACCTACCGTCCTAATTTAGAGTTTTAAATGTGACCGGTTAGTATTGCCCCATAGCTGTGAGGGTTGGCTAATGACAAACATATGGCATCGTGTTCGCCAAACGGATTGGCGAATTTTTCTAGGTATCACCATCACCGTTTTTTGGCTCGTCGCGGGTGGGGTGTATTTGCGAGGAGGTGACGTTGATCTTGCCACTTTATCCCAAATTCCGTTGAGCGAGATCGGAAGTTTTCTTGAGGGGGCGTTTGCTCCACTTGCCTTTCTCTGGCTTGTGATCGGGCTTTTTATTCAACAAAAGGAGTTAGCCGACAACACGGAAGTGCTTCGTCAAACCTCGATACAATCCGAGAAACAAACCCAGGCCATTGCCGCCACGGAGATGAACGCCCGCCAGGGTACATTTTTCAAAATCGCCGACAATGTAAAAGGCCAACTTGGTGGTATCAGCGGTATGTTGTTTATCTCAAGTTTCGGCGCGTCGGAAGGCCAGATTTATGCCAAAGAAAAGTTGGATGACATGTGGCACAAGCACACCACTGGCGATGACCAGGTTTTTTCCCGGGAGTTTTTGCTACTGGATGCTGATGACTACGGTGGTTACACGGATTTGTTCGGTAAGACTGAAATTCGACGACGACACACCAAGCATTTCATGGAAACGTTTGATCGTTTAATTGAAATGGCTGCCAATTGCGATACTTCCAGCGGCATCATAAAAGACTCGCTGGTGCATTCCGCCCATGGGCTTTTGTACTACCGCATGAAGGAACACCGTTCAACAGAAAGTTAAGCTTCGGGTCTGGTACCAATAGCCTATAGTCTATAGCCTATAGCCTAAGCCCAGTCAGAGAAAAGAGAATGTTAAACGTGTGTGTTTTTGGTGCCGCTGGTCGCATGGGGCGAAGCCTTGTGGAGGGCATCTTCGAGAATCCTAATCTCACCCTGACAGGCGCATTACTTGAGCCAGGGGATCCTTTGACGGGACGGGACATCGGCGAAGTAGCGGGTTTGGATGCCTTAGATGTGTTGGCGACGGACCAACCGGCGCGAGCTTTGGACGGTGCCCAGGTAGCCATCGATTTCACATTGCCAGTTGCCACCTTTGGCAACATAAACGCCTGTGAGGAAGCCGGCGTCGCCATGGTCACCGGGACTACCGGTTTGTCGGAAGATCAATGGAATCGACTTCAGGGCCGAGATTGGAAGATACCCGCCATGTTCGCCCCCAACATGAGTATCGGCGTTAACCTAATGTACGGACTGGTAGCCCAAGCCGCCCAAAGCCTCGGCGTCGAATACGACATCGAGGTGATTGAGACCCATCATCGGCATAAAAAAGACGCACCCTCTGGTACCGCGTTGAAGTTGGGTAAAGTACTGGCGGATGCTTTGAATGTGGATTTAGCAAAGCAGGGTGTGTTCACTCGTCAGGGGGAGGCGCCTCGACGATCCGGGGATATTGGATTTTCAGTCGTTCGAGCAGGGGACGTGGTGGGCGACCATACCGTGTTGTTCGCCACTGAAGGTGAACGATTAGAAATCACTCATAAAGCATCGAGTCGTCAGACTTTTGTTGCCGGTGCTCTCAGAGCCTGTCCCTGGGTGGTACAACAACCGCCAGGATTTTACGGCATGGGCCATGTTTTGGGG
>JBCCFQ010000429.1:0-4151 GCA_039029655.1 Pseudomonadota bacterium
CTTCGATGGGATCACTTCCGCCGCGTCCGATGGTGACATCAACTGGCAAGTCGGCGATCAAATCGTGATCGCCAGTTCTTCCTACAACTATGCCGAAGAAGAAGTACGCACGATTGTCTCCGTCACAAAAAGCCGATTAAGAACCTGGCTCAAGCTTGATGAACCGCTTGAACACCGTCACTACGGTAGGGTGCAATGGTCTTGAAAGTCTGTTTGATATCCCAAGGGCAACCCGTTTTTGGATCACGAAGCTTTGCCGTGATATCAAGTAATTTCTCTAATTCGCTCATATCTCTCTGTTTTTTATGAAATCAGCTAATCCCACCAGCATCCCGGCAGTGGCTCCCCAAATTCGGTGATCGTCGTAATAGGCTTCATAAAAGTGCCACCGTGTTTCGCCAAAGGTGCGAGAGATGGTTTTGTAGTTGTCCTTGTTTAGAGCGAAGGACAAAGGCACCTCAAAGGCTTCAGCCACTTCGAAAGCATCTAACTTGAGTTCAAATCCTGGCGTCACTCTTGCCACGATGGGGTAAACGGAAAATCCCGTGCCGGTCATGTATTTGTCCATGAACCCAATCACCCGCACAAAATCAGAGGTCAAACCGATTTCCTCCTCCGCCTCCCTCAATGCGGTTTCGATTGGGGTTTCGCCCGGCTCCATTCGACCACCGGCGAAACTCACCTGGCCGCCGTGATTTCTCAAATGGGAGGTTCGCTCCGTCAACATCAAAGTCGGCGTATCCCGCTCTACAAAGGCCACCAGCACGGCAGCAGGTTTGATGTCTTTTTCAATTTCCAAACGCTTAGCTTCGGGGATAGGTCCAGGCGACGGATAAAGCGGTGTGTCCTCCGGAGCAGGCTGAGTGGTGTCTTTGAAGCAGCTTTCAATAACGTCTAGATCAAGCATGGAATGACGACTAATCTTGGATGCCCCCGCGGGTGAGTTTCGCTGGATCCAATAGACGTCGCAATTGCTCCTCGCTCAACTCCGTCTCCTCTAGTGCAACGTCCAACACGCTGCGCTTTTCTTTATAAGCCCGTTTAGCAATCTTCGCTCCTTGCTCATAACCTATCACCGGATTCAGTGCCGTTACCAATATGGGATTGCGCGCTAGCGCTTCCTCAATGTTCTCATGTATGACCACAAAATCCTCAATGGCCTGATCCGCCAACAACACACACACATTGCTTAATAGCTTAACGCTTTGCAACAGGCTGTTAGCGATTAACGGCAACATCACATTGAGCTGGAAGTTACCGGACTGGCCAGCAACGGTGATGGTTGTATCGTTGCCTATGATCTGCGCCGCAACCATGGCAGCGGCCTCGGGTATCACTGGATTCACCTTGCCCGGCATGATGCTGCTGCCGGGTTGGAGCGCGGGTAAAGCAATTTCTGCGAACCCTGCCAACGGACCCGAATTCATCCAACGCAGATCATTAGATAATTTCATAATTGCCACAGCCGCAGTCTTAAGGGCACCGGACACTTCGACAGCCGTGTCCTGACAGGCTAAAGCGGCAAACCGATTCTCACTGGGTTCAAAAGGCAGACCGCATCGGGTTACCAGCACCTGGGCGAAACGCTGGGCGAACTCCGGGTGGGCATTGATACCAGTCCCGACCGCGGTACCCCCTTGGGCCAACTGATGCAGCCGCGGCAGCGTCCCATTGATTCGTTCCTTGGCCTGAGCAATTTGATGTGCCCAGGCCCCCACTTCTTGCCCAAAGGTGACGGGCATAGCGTCCATGAGATGGGTTCTGCCAGTCTTGACAACCTGGCTTAAGTCTTCTGATTTTCGCATCAACTTAGCGTGCAGGTAATCTAAGTTTGGGAGCAACTGCTGCTGAATCGCCATGGCCGCGCTCACATGAATCGCCGTCGGAATCACGTCGTTGCTGCTTTGCCCCAGGTTAACGTCATCGTTTGGATGGACGGCGGTGCCACTAATCTCGCTGGCCCATCGGGCGATCACCTCGTTGGCGTTCATATTACTGCTGGTGCCAGAACCCGTTTGAAATACATCCACCGGAAACTGATCCAGATTCTTCCCACTCAGTATCCCATCACAGGCAGACTGGATGGCCTTTGCTCGCTCTTGGGGCAATAAACCCAACGCCCCGTTGATCTCGGCTGCCGCCCATTTGATGTGCGCCAGAGCTTGAATAAACTCATTGGGTAGGCGTGTGCCACTGATGGGGAAGTTCTCTATCGCCCTTTGGGTCTGAGCGCCCCACAGCGCATCCTCAGGCACCTCCATGGCACCCATGCTGTCCTTCACTTCACGAAACCCTGCTCTTGCCATGACGCGGATACCTTTTGTCTTTGATCTAGATAATCGGGCAGTTATCATGCCTGTCTTAATCATCGGCCCAATCTATCAGCATGACAAGTTTTGCCCTTACCGCCGTAAGCCCCGTTGATGGTCGTTATGGCAACAAAGTTGAATCCCTGCGACCTTACTTTAGCGAGTATGGCTTGCAGCGCTACCGAGTCTTGGTAGAAGTTCGTTGGCTGCAAGCGCTAGCCCAGACAAAAGAAATTATGGAGTTACCCGCTTTCGATTCCGCCACCAATGACTTTTTGGATCAAATTCTATTGGATTTTGACGCCACTCAGGGGGAGCGCATCAAGGCCATCGAGGCCACGACCAATCATGACGTTAAAGCGGTGGAGTATTACCTAAAGGAAAAGCTTGAGGACCACGCAATTTTGGGTCCAGCCAGCGAGTTCATCCACTTCGCCTGCACGTCCGAAGATATCAATAATCTGGCCTACGCCTTGATGGTGAAGGAAAGCCGGGATTTCGTCATGCTGCCGGCCATGGAGGAACTGGACACCACGTTAACAAATCTCGCCAGCGAACATGCAACCCTTTCCATGTTGTCCCGAACCCACGGCCAAACCGCATCCCCAACTACTCTGGGCAAAGAGTTTGCCAATGTCGCGGCGCGTCTTAAGAGACAGATTGCACAGTTAAAAGATCTGGAGGTCTTGGGGAAAATTAATGGTGCCGTTGGCAATTTTAATGCCCATGTCGCCGCCTACCCTGAAGTGGATTGGCCCACCGTGTCACAGTCCTTTGTGGAGAGTCTCGGGCTAGGATGGAATCGACACACCACTCAGATCGAACCCCACGACTGGATGGCGGAGTATTTTCAGGCCAACATCCGGTTCAATACAATTTTGCTAGATCTGTGCCGGGACATCTGGAGTTACATCTCCCTAGGCTACTTCAAACAAAGGCCGGTGTCCGGCGAAGTGGGCTCTTCGACCATGCCCCATAAGATTAACCCCATCGATTTTGAAAACGCCGAAGGGAATTTAGGCATTGCCAATGCCCTGTTCGGTTTTTTCGCCGAGAAGTTACCCATTAGCCGATGGCAAAGAGATCTCACGGACTCCACCGTCTTGAGAAACATTGGTGTGGCGAGTGCCCACACATTGATTGCACTGCAGTCCACACTCAAGGGCTTAAGCAAACTGGAAGTCGATGAAAACAAAATTGCGGCGGACCTTGACGATGCCTGGGAAGTCTTGGCAGAACCCATTCAAACAGTGATGCGTCGCTACGGATTGGAAAACCCCTACGAGCAACTCAAAGCATTGACCCGAGGAAAGACCATGGACGGACCAAACCTAAAAAAATTCATCGAGACCTTAGATTTACCGGACAAGGCCAAAAACGACTTGCTGGCATTAACCCCGACAAATTATGTGGGACTGGCGACAATTTTGTCCAAGGTTGAGTCATGACCGATACCGACCCACGACAACTGCTGTCCGACTCCGACGCCATAGTGCAATCAGCCATAAGTACTTTGGTGCATGCTAAACGTAGCATCGCAATTTTTTCACACGATCTTCCTAAAGCTATCTATGATGATTCATCGGTTTTGGACGCTTTGGTGAAACTGGCCAATGCAAGTCGTTTGGCCAGTGTCCGAGTGATCGTCTCCCGACCCCGTATGGCCACCACACACGCGCCTAAGTTTCTAGACCTGTTCCGAAGACTTCAAAGCACCATGGAACTTCGAGCATTAAATGAAGAAGCCGGACACCATGAAGAAACATTTATTGTTTCCGACGAGACTCATGTCATCTATCAACCCAGTGAAACCCGCTGGGAAGCCACCTACGCTCCGGACGC
>JBCCFQ010000430.1:0-4151 GCA_039029655.1 Pseudomonadota bacterium
AAAAATTTGGGGGTTGTATGGCAAATCTACGCAAGTCTCCGTGGATACTTTTTTTATCCCTATTAATCTTAGGCTGCGATGGATCCATTACGGTCAGTGCCGACACACAGAGCGACCCTGAGACTGAGTTGGCAGCATTCAAAACGGCGATTCGGGCTAAGTATGACCTTAAGGAACAAGCCTTCCGCGACAATGATCCAGAACCGATTTTGACTCGGTTTTACACGGACTCTGCCGTCTCAACAGACAATGAGGGTAAAACAAAGGTCGGTACAGCTGAGCTTCGCCCGGTGTACGAAGAGGTCATTGGCGCTTTGGTCCGAATCGAGTCTTACAAAACCGTTGTTAACGGTAACGCCGGTTGGGACTGGGCTAACTTCCATGTGAGTTTCCCGCCGGAGGCCAATATGGATCCATTCACTTTCAAGATGCTTTTCCTATGGGAGCGCATTGATGAGGAGTGGTGGTCACAAGGTGAAATGTACGTCTTGGGTGAATTTGCCATCAACTAGTTCGCAAGCTTCTGCGAAGAACAAAATCGGACAGACTGAAATGAAGAAAACGAAATCAGGTATTAACCCAAACATAACCCGAAGAGACTTTGTCGGCGGTACGTTGGTTGGAACCGGCGCGGCTTTGTTGTCTGCAAAGGCGCCTCTTGTTGCACAAGCGGAAGAGACAAAAAAGCGAGAGTTCAAGCAACAAATGCCTGTGGGTCTTAATGAATTGGATAAGGATTGGACGGGACCGGGAGGTGTCGGCGATTACGCTCGAGCCAACGGCAACACCCACGAGGTGGTAAATGCTGCACATACATTTCGCAATCGAGATTTCGATAGCCGCATTTTAGGTGCCAGTGACTCGAATGAGCACTATGACTTGGTGTGTGTTGGCGGCGGCTTTGCTGGTATCACGGCGGCCTACACCTATCTAAAACACAAACCCGATGCCCGTGTTTTGGTGTTAGATAACCACGCGATTTTTGGTGGTGAGGCAAGACAAAACGAATTTGACGTCGATGGGTACCGCCTATGGGGACCCCAAGGTTCAAATGGTGCGGTTTGGCCTCTGGAGGGTGCCAAGAAAATCGAAATGTACTCCCACCTGTGGGAGGAGCTTGAATTGCCCACGGAAATGGAGTGGCAACAGCCGCAGAACACCGACCTAAAAATTCCAAAGGATGTTTATTCTCCCATGCACCTGACCTGGGAGGGCACGGATCTTGGGTGGTTTCATGATGGCCACGAGATGGCGCTCAACCCTTGGTCAAATCGTTTTAAAGATGTCCCCATGGATGACAGAACTAAACAGGACTTCCTCTGGATGGAGGTTTATCGCCAACCACCCGAACGAGAGGATTGGGCCCAATGGTTGGATTCTATGACCTATAAGCAGTTTCTAAGAAGCGAAATGGGTATCGACAACGAGGCAATTGACGATTATCTCAATCCCTTTGCCGCAGCCATGGGCTGTGGACTAGGTACGGATGTCATTTCCGGCTTCCAGGCGTTTAACTTTATTCAACCGGGTGTCATGCAGTACGGCAGACAGTTCGGGATTGGAGACCCCACCGACTACGTTCACCTGGCCAGCTTTCCTGGCGGAAACACTGGTATTTTGCGTCATATAGTCAGAAAGATTATTCCTGACGCGTTTGGCGAGGCGACAACCTTAAGCCAAACATTGCATAACCCTGTGAATTGGCAGGCTTTGGATCGAAAAGACAATAATGCTCGAATCCGATTGAGTTCCTTAGTGGTCAATGTCAAACACAATGGAGCGCCCGATGTCGCCAAGGACGTTCGGGTCACTTATCTCCGAAATGGAGAAATGCATTTCGTCAATGCCGACAAGGTTGTTATGGCTGGGCAACAACACTTAAATAAGCGGGTTGTGAGTGACTTAGCCGACAGCTACGTGGCCGCAATGAATGAGTTTATGCATTCACCTATTCTCACCATAAATGTTGCACTACGTAACTGGAAGTTCATGGATAAGTTGGGTGTCGCTTCTGTCCGATGGTTTGGCGATGACTTAGGTTGGTTCACCACACTGCGGCGACAAATGATTCTGGACGGACAAGAACCCATGCCTCTCGATCCAGACAAGCCCACCGTCCTGACTATGTATAACTCCTTTTGTATCCCGGGATTGCCCCTGGAGCAACAAACCGTTGCCGCCCGAATGCGCATGTTCGGTATGACATACGCTGATGTGGAGATCAAGGTTCGCGATCAATTCACAAAAATGTTTGGGCCGGGCGGTTTTGATGCAGATCGCGATATCGCAGGCATTACACTAAATCGCCAAGGTCATGCTTATGTTGTGACGCCCCCGGGCTTCTTCTTCGGTAAGGAAGGTCAACCAGCGCCAAGTGATGTAATCCGAAAACCCCATGGCCGAGTTGCTTTCGCCCACGCCGAGCTCATGGGCTATCAAATGTGGGAGGGTGCTTGCCACGAAGCGGAGCGAGCCGTGGAGCAGTTGATCGCAGTCTAGTTGCAGGGTTATTCGCTGTCTGCGAGGCGCTTGTTTTCCAAGGCCACTGAGCCCACGGGAGGTGCATTGATCAACTTTGCGACGGGCACCTTACTGCGGACTGATTCGTGGAAGCGGAACACTCCGATTTCTGCCTCTGACAGTGGTCCGGGTTGATACGCGTGACTTCGCAATCCCTGCTGAACGCGGGTGCACAGAGCGCGATCCTCATCATTTACCTTGGAGTTAATCGCCATATTCAACCGACGTAATTCCTGCTCATCTGGCGTCGCATCTTTGTGTCCATAAAACGCACTGCGTATTAGCGTCTTCTCTGGGCCCAGCGGGCACAACTGAAACATATCCAGCATCTCGGGGTAAAGATCTATTCCTAGGTTGCCTTCTACGCCAAATTGAACCCATTTGTCTCTTAGCTTTTCGGGTAATCGAGCTTGCGCAGTTGGAAAAAGTGACTGGTATTGTCGTTCCTCCGGAATTTTCGAAGGTTTCGTGTTTACCGAGAAAGTACCGTAGTCCACGCCACTGGATAAGCACTCGTATTCGTTATTTTCGGTGACCAAACGATGCAGACCAGGATGCCCCACGGGTATGTGATAGTTTTCTAGGTAGTTGTCCCAGGCAACTTTCCAATTCACATCCCAAACCTCAGTCAACTCATCATGGATTTTCTCGTAGTTGGCAACATCATATTGCTCAAAATAGTCGTTGGTATGGGAAAACATTTCGGAGACGGAAGGCCCGCCTGGATTTACTTTGATAAACACCAAACCGTTAAACACCTCAACGTCTATTTCTTTAAGCCCTAATTGAGGTTTGTCTAAGTTCCGAAAGCTATTTTGTTGCGGAACAGCCATCAGTGAGCCATCAAGTCGGTACGTCCAGCCATGATAAGGGCAGCAAATCACGCCACGACAATGGCCCTGGCCTTCCAGGATGCGGGACGCTCGATGCCGGCATACGTTTTGGAATCCCCGAATATTCTGTGACTTATCCTTGACCACGAAAACAGAATCCAAGCCGATGTCCGTCGCAAAGTAGTCACCCGGTTGTGCCAGGTCATCTATGTGGCACACCCACTGCCATCTGGATAGAAAAAATGCGTCATACTCCAGCTGAAAAAACTCCGGATTCCTATAGGTCCATGGCGCGAGTGGTTCGCCTAGTTTGTCATCGTCGACGATGTGTACCGGGTGGTCAGTCAAGAACTTAGGCCTCTTCCATTAACGCTACCATTATAAACCCTACTTTGAGGCGTCTATTCCATCAATTGAAACGTTTGGACTGCGAAATGGTAAGGTAGCTGTTGGCTCCATAAGGAACCTATCCTTTGGATATTTACACAACAATAATAACAATAAGCATCCTCATCTACATTGCCATCGGTAACTATGCGGGGCGGGGGATCCGACGCCTTGACGATTATTATGTTGCCGGTCGAAATGCACCCACATTGGTGATTCTTGGCGCTTTCTTCACTTTTGCCCCAACTGGTAACGACAGTGAATCATTCGATACGTTCTTTGGCTTGCGAGATTTCATCTTTTTTTTGAAAGCTTTAAGATCCATGTCCACAATGACAGCATTCAAGTTGATAGTTCCTGTTCGGGCGTTAGTAGCAGCGATTGAGCGCAACTTTAACGGGGTGGACGCTC
>JBCCFQ010000431.1:0-4150 GCA_039029655.1 Pseudomonadota bacterium
AAGCGCATCGATGTAGGCGGCCGTGGCAACTTCCATGAACTTGGACGCTTCGGGTGTATGGATGAAATCCGAGTAAGCGGTGATGTCTTTTTCATCAATACACCCGAAGCGTCCAAGTTCATGGAAGTTGCCACGGCCGCCTACATCGATGCGCTTCAACAAGCTTTAGTGGCCACGGAAAGCGGCTCTATTGCAATGATTGAAGGCCTTGGGTGGTTTGTGGCGGATTTTCTTGCGGTACAACCCCCTGCGGATGAAGACTTAACCTTTCAAATACTCGAAGGTTATGACCCCGATAACACTATCTTGATCGGCTGGACCGGTGAAGACCTAGATTTTGTGTGGGATGTCGTCGAGGAGCAAACTGGGCACAAGAACAAAGCGCTTTGGAAGCACTTTCAGGCCGGCATGAAGACAGAGACTGACGGCGGCAAACTCAAGACAAAAGACAAAGGCAAGATCACGACAAACTCAGACTTGTCCATTGAATATAGAGTCTTCACCTGGAAACTAGAAGGCGAGTCTTACGGCCAAATGATCAATTTGATCAATGGTGAACATGCAACCTACTGGGTCATGGCACAACCGGTGGGCGTGAACGAGCTGGAGAGCACCACTCAGCGCAGTCTAAAGATCTTAAAGAGCGCTGTTTTGCTCAAGTAACCACTGCGGACTTGTAAATACAGCGTTGGCGGGCGAGTTGTGATAGCTTTAAGCCGTCACGGACTTCGAAGGATCGATGGTGGCCAACAACAAATACAAAGTCTTGCTAGTGGACGATCATGCGCTGGTGCGCAGCGCCATGGGTCAACTGATCAATAGCGCCCCGGATTTGGAGGTTATAGCAGAAGCCGACAATGTCCCTGAGGCTCAAGCTCTGACCCGGGACCTGAACCCTGACTTGTCCTTGGTCGATATATCAATGCCTGGTCTTTCTGGCCTCGAATACGTTCGCCGATGTAAGAAATCTGCCCAAAGTCCCAAGATTATCGTCATATCGATGCATAAGAGCCTCGACTATGTTGAGCAGGCCATGAACGCGGGTGCCGACGGCTTCTTGACCAAGGATGTGGCGGTGGAGGAATTGAGACAGGCCATTGACGCCGTACTGGCTGACAAAACCTACCTGTCGGAGGAGCTTGAAACCGGTGTCAAAAACAAACACGACGCAGGCCCGCTTGCTACCCTAACCAACCGTCAAACTGAGGTATTGCGGCTCTTAGCCCAAAGCAAGACCACAAAGCAAATCGCCGACGATTTGCATATCAGTGCAAAGACCGTTGAGACCCATCGCGCCGAGCTAATGCGGCGCCTCGACATTCACGACGTTCCTGGGTTGGTGCGTTTCGCCATAGCCAATGGTCTAGTTTCCATCACTGACGACTGAAAGAATCAGGGATTTCCTGATACAACCAACCCGGGAATTTTCGCAACATCCGCGTCGAAATCCGAGACGGAGGATGAGATCGTGTCCTATCGACACCCGCTAACAGCTTTACCCAGTCACACGCTGTTCAGCGTGCATTTGCAGGCTGCTGTCGAACAAGCTGCGTTAGAGCGTTGTGGTTTGGTCGTATTCACTATCGGCATACAAAGGTTGGACAACATTTTGCGCAACAGCAATCGCGAAACGGTAAACGAGGTATTGGAATACCTGGCACACGTGATACAACGAACTGTCCGCCACTCAGACGTGGTGGGGCATGAAGCAGACCATTGCTTTTTTGTCCTCATAAAGAATGTCAGAGAACATAGAGTCGACAAAGTCGGTCAAGAATTGGGCGCACGCCTATTAAATCTGCTCTCGGGACCAATCCCCACTTCGTCTGGTGATTGTCAACATGTTGGCGTGAGCATTGGGATGGCGGTCTTTCCTCACGACGCACAGACGGCTTCCGAGTTATTACTGTTATGCACCGAGACGGCAAATCACGCAAAAAAGGAGGAGAAACATCGGTTCTTAGCCTCATCGGACCGACTCAGTATCAAGCGGAATTGTTAGATTTGCCCGGGTTCCATTGCCCGGTCGAGTTTGCACGTTAAACTCACCGCCAATGGCATACGCTCGTTCTCGAATACTAAACAAACCAAAACCATGGGTGGGCATGGCCAATACCTTACTCTTATCAAACCCAATGCCATCGTCTTGAACTGTGACTCGCATCATCGGTCCACTGCGACTCAGGGCAACCTCAATGCGACTGGCCGCCGCATACTTAATGGCATTCATGAGCAACTCCCTCACCGAGCGATAGACCAGCGGTGCAACTTCATCGCTTAATGGTTTTGCCTTGTCATCCTCCAGTAAAAGGATCGGGATTGCGTGACTCCTCGATAGCTGGCGTGAGAGGCTTTCTAAGGTTTTTGCAAGCCCCAGGTCGTACAACATCGGCGGGCTCAACTCGAATGTTGTAGCCCTGGTATCGGCGATGGTCTGATCCAAAAGTTGGTTAATTTCCTCGACGTTGTCCTTAGGTACCGATTGCAATCCAGCCACTTTCATTTTCAAAACCGCAAGCACTTGTCCAATATGGTCATGCAAATAGGTGGCCACGTGGCGTCGCTCGCGCTCTTCGGTGTTTGAAAGATCGACAGCCAAGAGCCGTAAACTCTGCTGGCTGCGCCGTTGCGCCCGGATCCGCAACACCTGCCTTAGTCCATTGACCAACATCAAGACTACCGTGACCAACCAGGTGACTTGACTGACGTCTGTGGAGAGACTGACAGTCAACACAACCACAACGGCAACCAACACGGCCGACACCGGCAAGACTTCGGACCAAGTTTGAAGGGAAACCCGACTAGGGGGTTTTCGACGTGAACGGTCACTTCTCCAGGTTGCCGCGCCTAACCCACCGAGTAGGCTGACAGCGAACGTATAGTCCACCCAAGTACCGACTGGTGGTTTCCCGCCAAAGGCCCGCGCCGTCCAAATCAAAAGTGCAACACCAAAGACGAAGACCGCGAGCAAATACAACCAAATGCCTTCAAATCTAGGTCGCTGCGGTACCGCCAACAAACTAACAACAATGGCACCCACCAAACCAAAATACATCACTGGATAGGCCAGCAGCGTCAGCGCTTCGATGGTTGTGAAGCCGGCCATATACGGACCTGAAATCGCCAGAGCTGCGGCGGATATAGACAAAAACATAGTTAACGTATCCAGCCGCACGGTGATCAGTGCCGCCGGCGACCCCTGACGTTGGATCCCGAGCCAGGCCGCCCAAACTGCTGGCAGGGGTGCTGTGATAAAAAATACATCTGACGGACCCGGTACCACAGCCCAACCCATCAACTGTTGTGTGATCCAAGTGATCTGACCCATGAGATACACACCAAAACCAATCGCAATAAGTCGACTGATTCTCCGTGCAAGTCCTCGCCTTGAGGACATACCCATGAGCGAGATGACTACAGCACCCAGCGCACAGACCAACCAATAGGCGTTGATCCAGATGAGTTGTTTACCGAAAACGTTGAGTTCCGTGAGGACGGCAAGAACGATCAGCAAACCGCTAAATAAGCCGGTTGCAACTAGAATTGCTTTTGTCACGTTTTTCCTAAGCGTAAGCCGTTATCAGATGTGCCCACCGTGTCCGGGATACCTTCTATACTTTCCGGCGAAGCTGGTGGGAACAGGGCTAGCTAAAATCAAAAAAACACAACTTGTTGCCATCAGGATCACGAACGTAGCCGCCGTAGAACATGTCTTCCACGCGCTGGCCGGGCTCACCCTCACAGGTAGCGCCCAATTCCCTGGCTTTGTTATACATGGCCGCGGCACCTTCTTTTGACTCGCCGCGAAAAGCCACCATCACACCATTGCCTGGGTGAGGCGCTTCCATTTGGGAGACATATTGAGTTCCTCTCCACAATAGTTCACGGAGGGAATACCCATGCTTAACTGGTTTTCATTGGAGAAATAATTCTTCAACAATTCCTCAAATTTTGCTAAAACATCCTTGTTAAGATTGCTTCGGGTATAAAATTGACGGTCATAATATCGTGTACAGTAGTTCAAAAACAACTCGATATTTGTAATGATTAATCTTTGACTGTGGCGGTCAATATTTTGCTGGTATTCTTTTTCAATTTTTACAACCAGATCATCAAGGGACTGTTTTTCCTCATCAGAAAGATGCAAGGC
>JBCCFQ010000432.1:0-4140 GCA_039029655.1 Pseudomonadota bacterium
GAATGATCCATGATTCTGAGTGTTTAGCCACTGACTTAGATCGTGAGAATCCCGCAATAGGAAATCTGTGATGTCGATTTCAAGCTTACCGTTATCCTCGGATACAACTCTAAATCCCCACACCACGGAGCGGGCAAACGAATCCTGCACAGCCCTTAGCTCTGCCGGGTTGTCTGATGTCGCTCTATAGGCAGTATTGAGCTGCACAAGAAGCAACCGATTTCCACTACGTTCAAACTGCACCAGCCGGGTTGCCCCCAGTTGCCCTCTATCCAAGCCAATATCGTTGGAACCGATACCGCGAGCGAGCGAGCTCTGATAAATAAAAGGAGACTCAAGCTGATGGACTGTGAGAATCAACTTGCCCTGGCCTGGACGCCACTGGAAGTCAAAAAAACCATCATAGTCCACCGCCTTAAGTTTCGTTTTCTTTTGAGCGCTACCAGACATATCCGATGATGGAGTCACGGCAGTGGTGTTAACGCATCCCGCAAGAAACCCGGAAACTAGGCTGATAAGGATGACTCGGAATTGATGCATGGTATTTTTCCTGTTTTGAATCCCATGACTTGGCGGCAATCGGCCTTTTTTTTAGTTTTGGGCTTGAAATCCGCTGACCAAGTGCGCACTGTAATTAAGAATAAAGCCTAAAGCCAATGTCATGAGTGTTTTGCAGCAATCGATTGTATTTCTAGGCGCAGGCATTGTAGCCGTGCCCATAGCCAAGCGATTAGGATTTGGCTCAGTCTTGGGGTATCTGATTGCCGGTGCGCTTATTGGACCGTCGCTGCTTGGTCTCATTCCTGAGGTAGAGGAAACACTTCATTTCGCTGAGATCGGCGTCGTAATGCTGTTGTTTGTCATTGGCTTAGAGCTACAACCCAGTCGTCTCAGGGTCTTACGCCGCTCGGTGTTTGGACTTGGTTCCACACAGGTTCTACTGACCGGCGTTGCCCTAAGTCTTGTTGGCCACCTGTTTGGACTTCATTGGAGTGCCGCCGTCACCATCGGATTTGCCCTGGCACTATCCAGTACGGCATTCGTGCTCCAAATGCTGGCTGAAAAAAAGCAGCTCACCAGTCCCCATGGCAGGGCGGGTTTTGGCATCTTGTTGTTTCAGGACCTTGCGGTGATTCCCTTGATCGCCCTGGTGCCTTTATTGGCCGCATCTCCTGGAGAGGGTGCGTTTGATTTCGTGAGAATTGGCGAAACCGCCCTCATCCTCGCCGTGTTTGTATTCGGTGGCCGATACTTGCTAAGGCCCATCCTGAGACTGGTGGCATCAGCTCAAGTGCATGAGATATTCACTGCAGCTGCTCTTGGTTTGGTGATCGGTTCTGCTTTGTTAATGCAGTTTCTGGGTCTATCCATGGGCTTAGGTGCATTCCTAGCGGGGGTTTTGGTGGCAGATTCAGAATACCGACATCAACTGGAAACTGACATTGAGCCTTTCAAAGGGCTCTTGCTGGGACTCTTTTTCTTAGCGGTAGGCATGTCGGCTAATCTGAGCCTGCTCACGAGTGAGCCGTTGACCATAGCGGGCATCACCCTTGGGTTGGTAGCCATCAAGGCGCTGATGATTTTTCCCTTGGGTCGCCTGTATGGCTTAGACAACAAGAATTCCGTGACATTGTCTCTATTGCTAGCACAAGGGGGCGAATTCGCCTTTGTGCTTTTCAGTATTGCATCCAACAATGGCATCTTGGATGCTGCCTTATCCGAACGGTTGATACTCGCTGTTACCATTTCAATGGCTCTCACGCCAATCTTGTACTTATTTAATGAACGGGTCTTGGACAACCTTTTTACCCAACCCGAGGCACGCCCATTTGACGTAGTGGAAGACGAGGATCACGACGTGGTCATTGCGGGCTTTGGTCGATTCGGGCAAATCATCGCTAGAATTCTCTCTATGCGGGGCATACCCTTCACTGCATTAGAATCTAGCATTGCCCAAGTGGACTTCGTTCGGCGATTTGGCAGCCAAATCTATTACGGCGACCCTGCCCGATTAGACTCCCTGCGGGCGGCCCACGTAGACAAGGCGAAAGTGTTTGTGTTGGCGGTAGATGATGTAGAACAATCAATTCGGATTGCTGAATTGATGAGGCACTACTACCCCAACGTCGAAATTCTTGCCAGAGCACGCAACCGAAATCATGCGTTTCGGTTGATGGATTTAGGCGTTAAGGTTCAGATACGAGACACGTTGCGATCCAGTTTGTTCTTGGCAGAGGAGGTACTAAAGGAGCTTGGCATACCCGAGGATGAAGCCCACAACGCGGCCGAAACGTTCCGAACCCATGATGAGAAAACTCTCGACAGGCAACAGGCGATACACCATGACGAAGAGAAGTTGATTCAGTCCGCAATGGAATCTGCCCAACAACTCCGGGAATTGTTCGAGAGCGATGATCAAGCGCGAACAGTGAACAAAAAGAATTAAGAGAGACCTAAAGCGTGAAAACGAAAGCAATTCAAACGCCAGACAGCCGCTTCGTGGATCTGCCGGACTACCCGTTTGAGCCAAACTACCTTTCTATTGATAATTTGCGTCTTCACTATGTAGACACGGGTCCCAAGTCGGGTCCGGTAGCTTTGCTCATGCATGGGGAACCCAGCTGGTCTTATCTATATCGTAAGATGATCCCCATTTTTGCAGAGGCTGGGTTTCGTACCATCGCGCCTGACTTAATCGGTTTTGGCAAATCCGACAAGCCCACGAATATCAAAGCTTATTCTTATCAAACGCACGTCGACTGGATAACACGTTTTATTGAAGAGTTGAATCTAACCGACATCAATCTCGTGTGCCAGGACTGGGGTTCGCTGATAGGTTTAAGAGTTGCGGCGGAAAATTCCGATCGATTCGCCCGGATCGCGTTGGGTAACGGTGGATTACCCGATGGATCCATCGAAATGCCCCGTGCGTTCCTAGCATGGCAAAAATTTGCGAAACACAGCCCCTGGTTCCCAATTGGAAAGTTGGTTGCCAAAGGTTGCACTAGCGAACTCACCCCTGACGTTATCAAAGCCTATGACGCGCCGTTTCCCAGTAGAAAATACAAAAAGGGCGCAAGGGCCTTTCCACTGTTGGTGCCCACTTCACCAACAGATCCAGCTGCTCCTGCTGTACGAGCAGCCTGGGAAGTCTTCAAAAGATGGGACAAACCCTTTCTCACCTGCTTTAGCGATAGAGACCCAATCACCAAAGGGGGTGCAAAAATGTGGCAAGAGACAGTACCAGGTGCAAAAGGTCAACCTCACGTCACCATCAAAGGCGCCGGACACTTCTTACAAGAAGACAAGGGACCGGAGATGGCGGAGGCGATTGTTCGCTTTATTGAGAAGAGTTAACCAGATGCGTTAAGTTGGGCGCTCTCGCTCTAGGCTTCAGGCCCTAGGCTTCAGGCTTCAGCGGCATCCCGAGGTCAGAGGCCCGAAGTCCGAAGCCAGATAAGAACACGGTTAGATCAATCTGACCCATCAGACAACAATCAGCAACTATTTCACAAAACCGTAATCACAAAACAAAGGCAAATGATCCGACCCAAATCGAGAACCTGCTTTTCTTTCCAACCCCTGTAGCTTGTTACTACCCAGACAATGATCGATCTGAATTCGAAACATTGGGTACCAGGATGGCCACGTAGGGGTTAGTTTCCAACTCGGTAGGCTGTCGGAGAGACCAGATTCCTCTAAGAAACGTTGGTAGTAACCCGAATAGGCAGTTATGTTGAGGTCGCCCAACAGCAGTCGCGGGTTCGTCGTCGGAGTGAATAGCTTTTCCAGTTCTCTCAATTGCTGATTTCGCTTGGTGACCATCCGTTTAGAGATCGGTGAGTACAAATGCACACCGATAACTTCTAAGGGCGTTGTGGGTGTCTCAATCGTAGCTTCAAGGACAGGAAGTCGATCAGCGTTCAAATAATGAACCTGATATTCTGAAACTTCGAATTTACTCAACAAAGCAAAACCGAAGGCATTTGGAAGCGGCATTGCTCGCACATGGGGGTAACGCGGATCAAGATCCGGCAACCGTTGTTCCCAGCGTCTTGTGACTTCCGTCAGAAAGACAATGTCGGCATCCTGATTCGAAATAAAACGCTGTAATCTTGACCCTCGACGACTCCATGCAGC
>JBCCFQ010000433.1:0-4140 GCA_039029655.1 Pseudomonadota bacterium
GTTACTACGAGAAGTATCCGGAAAAACGACCCGGTGCTAAGCCTAAGCCTGCCTCGGCGTCGTCTAGTGCTGGAGCTGCTTCATCCATGTCAGCTTCGGAGTCCGCAGTAGCGGAAGATTCCGCCAAGCCAGACTAAATTTGTATGAAACTTGATCTTAATTATGTCCGGTCGTGCTTCCCGGCCTTCCAGGAAGAGGTAGGTGCGCGCACGGCATTTCTCGAAAATGCCTCCGGTAGTTACATGGTGTCTCATGCCATTAACCGACTGATGGCGTACTCGACAGTTAGGGTACAGCCTTACGGTTTCAACGACATTTTGGCCCGTGCCGGCGAACAAATGGATGCCGGCAAAAACGGCATGGCCGGCATGCTTGGAGTCCCAAGTGACAACGTCTATTTTGGACCATCAACCACTCAAAACATAAACACCTTGGCCATTGCCGCCGCAAAGTTAATGACGCCAGGCAGTGAAATCATTGTTTCTGAACAGGAACATGAAGCCAATGCAGGCGCATGGGAAAGACTATGCCAGCGAACTGGTGGCAAGTTAACCATCTGGCCTATCAATCCGGCCACGACGGAATTGGACCTAGACCAACTCAAGAAACTGCTTAATCCTAAGGTCCGTATTGTCTGCGTTACCCATAGCTCAAACGTTTTAGGCACCATCAATCCAATTGCGGACATCAAAGCACTGTGTTCAAAACAGGGCGCACGGCTGGTGGTGGACGGCGTGTCCTATGCACCCCACAATTGGCCCGATCTGCCAAACTTAAACGTGGACGCCTACTGTTTTAGCGCCTACAAAACCTTCGCCACTCATGTGGGTGTGATGTACGTTTCATCGGATTTTGTCGGTGAGCTTGATCCTCAATGTCACTACTTTTTGACAGAGCGCCAGTCCAAGCTAATGGACGCTGCTGGACCAGACCATGCATCGATAGCTGCACTTGCCGGACTATCTGACTACATGGGTGAAAGCTATCTTCACCACTTTGGCGAAGATTCTATGGATCTACATAACAAAACCAAACGGGTTTACGAACTGATGCACACCCATGAGCAAAACCTGTGTCAGCTCCTTTTGGATGGCTTGCAGAGCTTACCACTGCACGTTGTTGGTCGATCATCCATGGAAGGTCGCGAGGCGAATCTAGCCATACTGTCGGACACACACTCTTCCGATGAGTTGTCGCGAATGTTGGCAGAACGTGGTGTTGCCGCTAACTATGGGAATTTCTATGCCACCCGATTGATGGATGCGCTGGACATCAACCTACAGAGTGGAATTCTGCGGCTAAGTCTGTCCCACTACAATTCTGAAAATGATATTGAGCGTGTGGTAGCGGCTTTGAAGGACATTCACTAGACGGCGTAGCCCGCAGCATCTTTTCCATAGGCCAATCGGGCAGCATCGTTCTGCTGGATACCCGCTAAGCTCCGCGCAAATCCCGCCAGCGCATCCCCATCCAAATTCTCAAACTCCAGCCCTTTCTTATGGTTTTCCTCAAGCATTTGCCGTACGGGTGGACGATATTTTGCATCGTACGCCGCCAGAGTCTCGCTCACGTCACCCAGACCTGGGTCATTGTCTTGGATGAGCGCAACCAAACCGTCAACACAACGGATGGTAATGTTCATACCTTGGCTACGGGCGGGGTGCATCGCATGACAAGCATCACCGATCAACACGGCATTGTCTTTTGTCCACTGTTTGGCATTCAAATACACCGGGGGATAGACATCCGCAAACTCCAAGTCCGATAGTTTTAGACAGGGTACTAACTCAACCAGGCGTCGGTTCAATTCATTGGCATCCGAAGATTTCCATTCAGAGATTGCCTCCTTTGAAATTGGCACACCAACCTTGCAACCACCACCGGTTCGGGGAATCACCGGCACAATGGATTGACCAAGATAAATCTTGAGATTCCGTTGGGTATTCTCCTCATGGTGCTTTCCGAACATCACCGCAATGGGTTTTTCATAAGCGTGAGCATCGTATTCAATACCCCAGACCTTGCGCACCCGAGAGTTTCGGCCATCGGCACCCACGACGACCTTGGCGGTTATGAATTGCTCTTGGCCCTGGCCATCGACCACCCGGATCTTGTTATCGTCTTCACGCCACCAGTTTCTAATGGGGCGAACAAAGCTAAAATTTTGGTTGCGTTCCGCAACCTCCAACAGACACTGACTGATTTTTTCGTGATTCAAGAACAAGAAATACGGAAAGGGAATGTCCAACTCGCTCATGGACGAGTTCAAAAGTTCATTACCTTGTGCATCAAGCCAAACTGCACCGCGCCGTTTTTCTGCACCCAGAGACAGAAGATGTTCGTACACACCCCATCGCTGCAAGATCTCGATGGTGAAGGGCTGCAAATGATCACCGCGGGCAGTATCAATGGGGTCTGGCGATTTTTCTAAAAGCACAACTCGATAATCATATCTCGCCAGTGCAGCCGCCATTGCCGGTCCTGCTATGCCACCACCAACAATAAGAAAATCTGTTTCGACGCTGTTATCACTCATTTCAAAAACACCAACTAAGCTTTGGGTATATTATACCCCCGACACTTTGACTGAACAGAAGAACAAACTCAGTGGCAAAAACGCATAGCTTTACACAAGAGTCTTCGCTTGTACTTCTCGGCCTAGTCTTAATCTATGCAACCACCAACGGCGTGCTCACCTACACGCTACCCCTGTTGCACCCTGCCCTCATCGAAGAGTTTGGTTGGAATGAAGCGCAGGTAACAGAGCCGGCGGCCTGGTATCTGTTTATCACAGCGGTGACTTCACCCATTGCGGGATTCTTGTTGGATCGATTTCCAGCAAAACGCGTCATTTCGGTGGGACTTTTGCTCATCGGACTAGGTTTTTTTCTGTACGCCCAAGTCACTGAGTTGCAGCAATTGAAATTGGTGTACTTGCTAATGGGAACCAGTCTTTCTCTTTGTGGACTTGTGTCAAATATGCTGATTTTGACACGATGGTTCGACCACAAAAGAGGGCTCGCCACAGGCATCCTGCTCACAGCGTCTTCTCTAGGCGGTGTCGTGTATCCGCTCTTAATGGGCTATGGCTTGGAGTCCTACGGCTGGCGCCACAGTATGACGTTGCTGGCCATTGTCTTTGCATCCGTTACTCTGTTGCCGTTGTGGCTTTTTGTCCGTAATCGCCCAGCAGACGCCACGCCGGACATTGGTGTTGCTGCACCGAGACCAGCGGGAATAACTCTAAGCAAAGCCATACAAGAACCACGTTTCTATCTTGTCGCTATTGCGACCGCCAGCGTTTGGTTCGGACTGTTCGCCATGTTGAATCATCAGACCATTCATATCGCCAGAGGATTGGGCCTGGGCAAACATCTATCAACGATAATGGCAACGTTCGCGTTGTCGTCAGTCGTGGGGAAGCTTGTATTTGGGTATCTAAGCGACCGATTGGACAAACCGTTTACCATGATGCTGGCAGTGGCTACCTTTGGGTTCGCCGTATTCTTTTTGAGAAACATTGCAACGGATCGAGAACTGTTGTTTGTCTACGCCGTACTGGCCGGCATTGGGTTCAGCGGTACGTTCACCATGAGCCAAATTCTCATTGCGGATCTTTACGCAGGCCCTTCCTACGGTAAGATTCTTGGGACTTTTATCATGCTGGACACCTTAGCCGGCGCAGCAGGTACGGTGGTGGCGGGCCGAATTAGACAAAACGCAGACAGCTACGCGCCAGTATTCGATATACTGATTCTCGGTTGTGCCATTTCTATAGTCAGTTTGATCTTGTTGAGGCGAATCAAGAAGACTCCATGAACTCAAGACCAGATCAAAATTGGTTCCTGTACTTGGTCAGATGCAAGAACCAAACGTTGTACACTGGAATTTCCACCGACGTTGAACGACGGTTTCAATCTCATCAGTCTCAGGATGCACGCTGTGCTAAGTATCTCCGCGGCAAACAACCGTTGACTCTTGCCTACGTTCAAGAAATCGGACTTCATACAGACGCTTTAAGGGCTGAAGCTGTGGTTAAAAAGCTGCCAAAAAATGCTAAAGAACAACTGGTCAGCGGCAAGCTCAACATTAAAGAAGTCCTCCAATGAAATTCCTCGTGCCAACTGACATTGAATCCAA
>JBCCFQ010000434.1:0-4139 GCA_039029655.1 Pseudomonadota bacterium
CAACGTTCGAGGTTTGTTTTTTCCAGCACCGACGGATTAACACAAGCCATGGGCCAACGCCCCGAAAGTACCAGCGCCATTTCTCGGCCAACCCGTCGCCGAGTGTCCGGCACCATGCGGTCCGTGGCAGGCGCACTGTGACCCGTGAGTAAGACGTTATCTCGATTCAGTAGTGGGTTGTCAGCTTGAGGTGGTTCTTGTTGCAAAACGTCTAGCCCCGCGGCTGCAACTTGGCCGCTATCCAACGCTGACGCAAGACTTTGCTCGTCAACAGCACTGCCACGACTGGTGTTAACCAAAATCATACCAGGTTTGGTTTTTCGCAAGGAGACTTGGTTGATTACGGCGTGTGTCTCCTGAGTACCTGGAGGGTGGAGTGATATATAGTCAGACCGAGCAAGAAGTTCATCAAAAGAAACAGGCTCTACACCCAAGGCTGTCATGGTGGTTTCGGCAATATATGGATCGTGAGCAATGACTCGTATTCCAAAACTTTGGGCACGCCGACTGACTGCACGAGCAATGTTGCCAAAAGAAAAAAGCCCCAACGTCTTGCCAAAGATTCTCCGGCTTTGGTACATCAACGCTCGGCTTTGCCTCCATTGCCCATTGTTGCTAAAAAGATCGGTTTGTTTAGCCCGACGAATCGCAGCTAACAACAACATCATCGTATGGTCTGCGACTTCTTCCACGAAAATATCTGGCGTATTGGTGACCACGATACCCGCTTGTGTTGCTGCTTCAATATCCACCATGTCAACGCCAATGCTGGCCAGGGCAATAATGCGACAATTGTTGAGTTGAGAGATAAAGTTGCTGTCGATGCGAACACCCCAACTGGTCATGATGGCATCGGCGTCCTTTGCCAGCTCCAAAAAGTCAGCGGGATTAGCGCCGTTGGCTTCCAAGAAGTCGACGTCGATTCCAGCTAAAGACTCCAGTTCATAGCGAAACCTTTCCGCGGCGGTGTCGCCGTCAAGTTTTCGCGTGGGGGGTTGTGCTGAAACTACTCTAAAGGCCATATGCCCTTG
Organism: Pseudomonadota bacterium; assembly: GCA_039029655.1. Classification (GTDB taxonomy): domain Bacteria; phylum Pseudomonadota; class Gammaproteobacteria; order Steroidobacterales; family JBCCFQ01; genus JBCCFQ01. The sequence goes on from JBCCFQ010000434.1 coordinate 1,032, forward strand.
CATCCAAAAACCCGTGGTTGTTGGATCTTAACAGGACCCGACCGTTGCCGTCTCTAACCCTAGCGTGTCAACTTGAAGGCCATCAGATAATCGTTTGCCGGCTGATCGTCGCTGGGTCCACCCAAGGCTAGAACCACATACTGTGTGTTATCAATGACAAAAGACATGGGGGTTGCGTGGGGTCTTGCGGGTAAGTCGTGGCGCCAGAGAGTTTCACCCGTGTCCTCAGAATAGCCTATGAGTGCTTTGCCAAAGCGAGCGGCGACAAAAACGACACCAGTGGAGGTCATTAACGGTCCGCCAGAATTGAAACCTCCCCAGTGTTTGGCCAGCGGGTGGTCTTTGGCGCTTGGAAATACCCCCAGAGGTTTGCGCCAAACAACAGCGCCTTGGTTTAGGTCTATAGCAATCAACTCACTCCATGGCCCCGGCGTGCAAGGGAGAAAAGTTTGTCGGTTGTAAAGATCATACCGTGCCATGCCAAAAGGTGTGCCGTTTTGTTCAGTGAACTGGATGTCCCAGGAGGCTTGATTGTCTTCGCGACGTCGATTGAATTCAGAGCGAGGTATGAGTCTTACGACTGTGGGTAAGCGGTTCATCACCAGCGTTGCCACGTTGGTATTCTTATTGACCGCCATGCTGCCCCAGTTGGTACCCCCAGCATTGCCGGGGAACAACACGGTGCCTCCAAGGCTGGGGGGCGTGAAAATACCCTCATACGTTGCGTCACCTAACATCTCGCGGCAGACTCTTTCATGTTCCGGGGTGAACGACCATAGTTCCAAGTCTTTCTGCTCAATGGGATGCAGGGGTGGTGGCTTGGTTGGGAAAGGCTGTGTCGGTGAACTCTTTTCCCCTGGCACATCTGAATCAGACACATCTTGCTCAACCACCGGAAACATCGGTTTACCCGTTTCTCCATGCAAAACATAGACAAAGCCCATTTTTGTGGCGAGTACAACCACTGGTACTTCTTCTTCGCCCTGTTGAATCGTTGTCAACAAGGGTTGTGCGGCGTTGTCGTAGTCCCATAGGTCATGATGTACCGTTTGAAATTGCCAAACGGCCTGTCCGGTGCTTATGTTTAGGGCAACTAGGCTATTGGCATGATCATTGTTGCCTAGTCGCTTTCCACCATAAAAATCGGGGGAAGGGCTGGTGGTGGGTAGATACGCTAAACCAAGTTTGGGGTCCGCGGAGATAACAGACCAGACGTTAGCCGCTCCGGTTTTGGATCGGACCTTGGGGTCCTTGATGGGGTGCCAACGCCAAATCTCTTCCCCGGTTTTAGCAGAGAATCCCCGTACGAAGCCTGGTTCCAGTTTCGCCGCACCGTTATCGCCAATGGAGGAGCCCACGATGACTACGTCATTGACCACAGTCACGGGTGAAGTGAGGCTATATTGACCTCTGCGGTAGTTTTTTACGTTCTTGGATAGGTCCACGACACCATTGTCACCAAATTCATCACACACACTTCCGGTCGCAGCACTTATAGCAATCAATCGCGCGTCTAAAGTGCCCAAAAAGACTCGTTCATGGCAGGCGTCTGAGGATCTTGCGCTTGTCCAAAAACTGACGCCTCGAGAGGTATAGGTTTCCGAGTAGCTTTTTGAGAAGTCCACTTTGGGGTCGTAACGCCAGATGAATTTTCCTGATCTGGCGTCCACAGCGATCACGGTGTTGAGGCCGGTGGAAAATATGAGTTTGGTGCCTACCAGTATGGGTGTGGCCTTAAAGCTCGATGGACGATTGTTGAATTCTGTCCCGTCGGAATAGTCACCGGTGCGATATTGCCAAGCAAAAGCCAGGTTCTTAACGTTTTGCTTATGGATAATGCTATTAGGGACGTATCTGTCTCCGCCAAGACTGGCACCATAGTGCTCCCATCCTGAGGCATGGCCGCAAAGCCACAACAAAAACAACGCCATAGGCACTGTGCGCATCGGCTGTCCTTCGAATCGACTGAATGCAATATGATAGTGACAAGCGGTAAGTGTGCGAACCGATTTGGGATGAACGGGGCTAGTTTGTGATGAACGGTAGGGTTAAGTGACGGCCAGAGCGGTTTCTAGCTGGCTTTTGGCGTTGCGGCTGCATTTCAATTTGTGGCCATTGTCGAGAACTGCGTGGAGATTGCCTCCCCTGGTGCGATGTATTCGTTGAACCCTGTGGAGGTTCACAATGGTGGATCGGTGAATTCTTAAGAAACCCGTGCCGACATGTTGTTCCACTTGCTTCATGGTATCCCGCAAGGGGTGGGTTCCCGAGTCTGCATGTAGCAAAACATAGTTTCCTGCAGCTTCAATCCAGAGTATATCGGTAATCGAAATTCTCAGGGTCTCGCCGTTCTTTTTGATCAAAAAACCCTGGTTTTCCGGCGTGTCGCGGTCATAACTGGCCCCCATGGTTTTTGCTCTGTAGGCTCGATACCCATAGATCACGGCAAGAACAAAAAAATAGGTTAGAAAGTCCTTCCGGTACTCGTATAGAAACTCGTAGGGTATGTTGCCAAAGTCGTAGTTTTTCCCATTTAATGCGTAAACAACTTTTCTGATTCCAACCATAACGACGACGTGAAGAGCAGAAAACGGGACGGTAGCGATGCAATGGACCGCCAGGGATTTCTTCCATGCTGGGGGGCGTAAGGGAAAACGGCGGTCCAACCCTACAATGACAGGGATGAGTAGCAATATCACAAGGCCACTAGAATACTCCCAGACAAAGGGTTCCCACGGGTTGATACCGCGACCGTCTCGGTGGTACTCCATCAACACGGATGATGCGCCGACGGTGTTGGCTAGAAGTATATAGAGTAGCCAGGCTAGGGCTTCTCTGACGGCCATACTTGTTCGTGACAAAGGGTTGCTACGCTAATGGGTGAATGGTTTGGATGATACTAGAACCTGTAGCCGTAGCCTATTCGCGTGTCATTTTTTGGTAAGTCAAAAAATGCAACAAAGTTGCCTTAAGGCCAAGGCAACTTTGTTGCACATCGTACGTCAGTGGATGTTGCGATTCATCATCATCACGGCCCCGCGTCGTCCACCTGAGCGAACAAATTCTCGAGACTTAATTTTCATTAACTCCATTTCCCCTTTTGTGAAA
>JBCCFQ010000435.1:0-4138 GCA_039029655.1 Pseudomonadota bacterium
CAAATATGTTAGTGGTAGTAACTTGGTGCACTGAGCTTAGAGAAACAGCTCCAGTCGCCTCAGATGAATGCAGCTTAGAGGAGGCGTTTGAGGTGGCGGATGCCATCGAGCGTGAGGATACTGATGCCCTAAAGGATGAGCTGGGGGATTTGTTGTTTCAGGTGGTACTGCATTCCCAGATGGCTAAGGACTCGGGTGTTTTTGAGTTTGAAGATGTGGCCAAGACCATTGCCGAGAAGATGGTTAAACGCCATCCCCACGTATTTGAGGATCGAGACTTTGCCACCATAGACGAGCAAAAGCTGGACTGGGAAAGTCAAAAGAGGGCGGAGCGAGAAGCGCGACAGGAAGGCACCCTTGCGGGTGTGAGTGTCTCAATGCCGGCTTTGTCTCGCAGTACCAAACTGCAAAAACGCGCAGCCAGCGTGGGGTTTGACTGGCCGGACATTGGAGGTGTGACAGACAAGGTTAAAGAAGAGCTCAGGGAGCTTCAGGAGGCATTGGAACAGGGTACAAACCACGACCATATGGAAGAAGAGTTGGGAGACGTATTGTTCTCCCTAGTGAACCTATCTCGCTGGTTGAAGATAGATGCCGAGTCGGCATTACGTCGGGCGAACATCAAATTTGAGCAGCGTTTTAAACACATGGAGTCCCATTCACAACAATCACTTCATGAGTTGGATATACAGGCGCTGGAGACTCTCTGGCAGTCTGCTAAAAAGGACTCAGCGCGCGATCCTTAATTGGGCGTTTGTAGTGCGTCAATAAAGCGATTGGTCCAAGTATGGATGTCGTGGCGTCTCAGTGTCGCCAACATAGACTGATGACGTTCCCGGCGCTCCTCCACGCTCATGGTGATGGCTGTTTGTAACCCCGTGGCTACACCATCGATGTCATAGGGGTTCACCTGAATCGCCTCTGACAATTCTCGGGCTGCACCCGTTAATCGTGACAGTACCAATACCCCAGGATCGTGTTCCGGTTGAGAAGCCACGTACTCTTTTGCCACCAGATTCATGCCGTCACGAAGTGAGGTGACCAAACCGATTTTGGCGGCTCCAAAAATACCCATAAGGGTTTTTCGGCCATAACCTTGGTTTAGATAGCGAATGGGGACCCAATCGATTTCTGCAAATCGTCCATTGATGTGTCCGGCGATACCCTCGAGTTCCTGCCTGATATCGTCATAGGCCCGAACTCCGGTTCTGGAGGGTGGGGCAATCTGAACAAAGGTAACCTGACCCCGGTTTTCTGGGTAGTCCTGTAACCAACGTTCGTAGGATAAGAATCGTGCCGGGAGTCCTTTGCTGTAGTCCAAGCGGTCTACGCCGATAATCATTTCCCGTCCGTCAAGACTGTCGACAACCCTTGTTAACTCTTCGGTGCTTCGAGACTCCTCAGCCATAGCGATGGTCTGGTCCACTTCGATACCAATGGGGAACACGTCGGCTTTGAAGACGTGGCCATGGGCCTCGATACGGTTGTCGGAGAGAAGGCGTCCCCCGACTTCTGGTTCGCACATACACTGTTGAAAGGCTCGCAGATCATGATCGGTGTGGAAGCCCACTAAATCAAACCGACACAGGGCTTGCAGAATCTCTCTGTATTTGGGTAGTGCCCGTAAGATATCCGGAGACGGGAAAGGTACGTGCAAAAAGAAACCGATCCGCTGTGTGGCACCGGCGTGTTTAAGCTCTTGGGCCAGAGGAATAAGGTGATAGTCGTGTACCCAAATGATGTCATCGTCTTCTAACAGCGGCAGCAGTTTTCTGGCAAACAAACCGTTAACGCGACGATAGGTTTCATACTGGGTTTTGTCATAAGTGAGGAAACCCAACATACAGTGGAACAACGGCCACAGGGTGTCGTTACAATAACCGTTGTAGTAGTTGTGGAACTCTTTTTCCGTCAAGGGGATGGTGGCAAAGTCGATGGCACCATGCTGGGTGACCTTGGGGTCTTGTGATTCTGCACTTATTTTTCCATTCCAGCCAAACCACATGCCACCAAACTTTTCCAATGCCCCTAGGACACCCACCGCCAGCCCTCCTGCGGCTTTGCCTTTATTGGGGTCTGCAATACGATTTGAAACCGCCACTATTCGCATATTTCTATCCTAGTATTCCCACGGTTTGCTCAAACGCATCGCGGCTTGAATGATGCCGACTAAGCTATAGGTTTGTGGGAAGTTACCCCATAGCTCTCCGCTTACCGGGTCTAAGTCCTCTGACAGTAATCCATGCCGATTCCGATGATTCAGCATATTTTCGAACAGCTCTCGTGCTTCTTCGGTCCGACCCAGGGCCGCCAGGGCATTGATGTACCAGAAGGTGCAAACATTAAACGCAGTTTCTGGGAAACCAAAGTCATCCTCATTGTTATAACGAAACATATGGGAGCCGTGACGCAGGTTTTTTTCTATGGTTTCTACCGTGGCTTTGAACTTTGGGTCGTCTGCCTTAACAAACCCCAATTCATGGATTAACAACAGGCTTGCATCGAGACTGTCATCATCAAAGCTTTCGCTAAACGCATTGAGCTTCGGGTTCCACGCGTGCTGATGGAGCTGCTCACGCATGTGGTCGGCATGTTTTTGCCAGTAAGCACCGCGTTCCAGTATATCTAAGTGCCGCGCGATTTTTGCCAGACGGTCACAGGCGGCCCAACACATCATGGAAGGGAAGGTGTGAACTCGTTGTCTGCCTCGGTATTCCCAAAGTCCCGCATCTGGTTTCCCGAAACAGGCTACAGCTTGTTCGCCAATGGTCTCAAGTTGATGAAAATCTGCGGCGGTGCCGGAATTTACCAGTCGTTTGTCAAAAAAGTAATGGGCCCCCGACAAAATCACGGAGCCATACACATCGTGTTGTATTTGTTCGAAGGCTTGGTTACCCACCCGCACAGGTCCCATACCTCGATAACCGGATAAGTGAGGCACGGTGGACTCGGTCAAGTCGGCGCGGCCGGTGATCCCGTATACGGGTTGTAAGAAACCATCCTTTGACGTAACGGCAATATTCATAATGTAGCGCAAATAACTGCGCATGGTTTTTGTGGCGCCCAGCGCATTCAGTGCATTGACGGTGAAATAACTGTCCCTAAGCCAACAATATCGATAGTCCCAATTTCGCACTGTGTTAGGGGCTTCCGGAACGGAGGTTGTTGCCGCGGCAATAATAGCCCCCGTGTCTTCATAGGTGCACAGTTTGAGCGTGATGGCGGCGCGTATCACAGCCTCTTGCCATTCAAACGGAATGGACAGTCCTCTTGACCAGCTTTGCCAGTAGTGCCGGGTGTCCTCAAAGAAGCTGCGGCCCAAGCTTCCCACCGACTCGGACACCGTTTCGTCGGGACCCAATATAAGAGTGGCATGCTGATGCAGGATAAAAGGGCGCTCTTCCAAAATGTGATTAATGGAGGTGTTGGTGGTCAAACGCAGTGTGAATTCCCGACCGACATAACGAATGTGGTTGCTGCCAGAGGTGATTTGGGGTTTGCTGGTGCCATAGTCTACTGCCGGTCGGCAGCGTATGGTCACTCTGGGGCTACCGCTTAAAGGTCTGATCCGTCTCACCATGGAAACGGGGTGAAACATCCGTTCGAATTGGCTAAATCTGGGGCAGAAATCCATGATTTCCAGCGAAGAACCGTCGCTAGCGTGCATCACGGTTCTTAAGATGGGTGTGTTTTCTACGTATTGTTGCTCGCTACGCTGATGGTCTTCCATCTCAACGGCAAAAAATCCTGAGTCGCAGTCTTCGCGATTAAGCAGGGAACAAAAAGCGGGGTCTCCATCAAACCCAGGAAAACAGGCCCAACTGACTTTCGCTTTTTCGTCAATCAACGCGGCAATTTGACAGTTACCAATCATCGCCAGGTTCAAATTTTGCACACTATCGCTCCATACAGCTTGTCAGCCAGTTCAAAAGATCCGTGACCTCTTTGAATCCATGATGTCCAGGCAGAGGTTTCGGGCCGACGGAAACCGCGATGCCGCCCAGTTCCATTGTAGCCTCCATGGCGGGGATGTCAGTGAACAGCTTCTTAGCAGGTCAACGTGCAGCATTCACATCGGCCGACGGCTTTATAGTTGTTGGCCTCGTGGTGGCGGCTGGGTCACGCCGTGGTTCGATCC
>JBCCFQ010000436.1:0-4136 GCA_039029655.1 Pseudomonadota bacterium
CACTTCTCGAATCAAACCAAAAAAATCACCTTCATCCTTCCAGTGATATCGGGGCGTGTGATAAAAGGCGTTGAGATCAAAATTCTCACCCACATAGGTCAAATCGAAGTCGTAGATCTCGACTCGTTCTCTATCTAAGAATTCTTCTGTGGTGACTAAGACCGGTAGTCCGACTTCTTCTTCGGGACGACGTTCGCGTTCGACGACGACCGATACCGGCAAACCTCGTCTTCCGTATGCGATCTCCAGGGGCTCTTTATCTGCCACATTGCCGAGAATATTGAGGGTAAATTGGCCTGAGAGGTTGTCAGTTGGCTGAAAACCAAAATCCAAGAACAGCATTTGACCGTCCTCAAACTCCAAGCCGTTTTCGCCATCCAACTCCAGATCCCGATCCTCACCTTTGACAACCATTTCCCCAATGATGCTGCCACCGGTGAAAGTCAGCTTTTGTTTGCTCTCGTTGTTCTCACTTTTTAGTTGATTGACTTCACCTTTTAGTTCGTAGAAGTCCATGTTCATGTTGTTGATGGCTTGGTTAAAGGCTTCTTTTTTATGGGTATAAGGATCTAGCTTCCAAATCTCCTGAAGAACGTCGTAAGCCATTCGGGCTCTTGCGGTATACACGCCATCGGAGTTTTGTGTTCCGAGGGCCATGATCCCGAACCACTCCTCGTTCATGTTGTTCTCGCCTTCGGCCCAGTCAAACTGGTAAGCCTCGTTGGACCAGGATGCATTGGTGTCTTGTATATCAAGTCTTTCGATCTGTAAGTATTTCCACCACTCATCCCGCCATTCGAAGACGAATCCACCGATGGCGTTGCCTTCCTCGCCATTGCCGGCGGCTTTGTTGTACATCTCCTGCCATTGGGACTTTAGGATCTTTGCTTGGGAAGCTTGGTCTTCCTGGAATTCCCTGGCGTTAAATGCGTCGCTTCCGAATTCGTAAAACACGATGGGTAGATCGAGTTTTTCGTCCACCTCTTTCCACATATCAGTGAATGTCGGGCCACGATAGGCATTAACACCCAACACATCCATATCGGTGCACAACTCGACAATGAGATCCAGGTATTGAATGTCACCGTTGACAATGGAGAAGGGATAATTCGGCGCGATCTTCTTACCGGCCGCCATGACCTCATTCCACAGACTATACAAAAACCGCGCCTTGGCAGTGTTTTGCTCGCCAACCGGCAGGTTTTCGATTTCGAAGCTTGACCAGGACAGGCCATAGTTGCTTTCGTTACCAAACGCGAACATTAAAACGCCGGGTACATTGTTGTACTGTTCTACCACCGCCAGACTGTCTTCGAGAAGCGTAGCCCGGGTCAGTTCGTCGGAGTAATCGGTGAATGGCACCCACCTACCGGCGATGGTGTATCCATAACGACCCATCAACGGATTGATCACCGACATGATGCCGTGCTCACGGTAAATATAGGTGACCCACTTGGGCGGTATCATGGTGAAGCTGCGGATGGCGTTAACACCCGCGTCTTTCATCAGGCCAAATTCGTAGTCCAGAACCTTGCGAATATAGTCATCGGTTTCACCCCATAAGTTATAGGAATAGTTCACTCCCCTGGGCGAGTAACCCCAGACAACGCCCTTAACGAAGAAGTCCTTTCCATTAACTTGCAGAGTCCATCCGTCCTCGTCTTTGTTTGTGGTGACGACGTCTGCGGCGTGCGCTTGGTCAACAAACAAAGCGCAAAAAACGAGGAATAGTATTCCTAAGCCAAGGGTTTTTTTCATGTTCTCGCTTATACCGGCCATATCAACCACTCTTTGCTTTTGAATTCAGTTTTTTGATCATTTTGTGTGTTCATATGATTCTCGAAATCGATGGATCGCTGCTGGGTCATGTCACTGTCACAGCACGCTGATGTCGTCGAAGAAATAAGTCTCCGCTGGTGCTCCGGCGGCACCAAAATTGAAAAATATGGTGGCCTTGTCATAGGTAGCGGCAGGATTGAATGCGGCGGTACCCATGGCCTCGTTGGCGAAATCAAAGGTCAGTGTTTCCCAAGTGTTCGCCACGGTGGTCATTGCTTCTGTTTCCACGGACACGGTTGGATCCGAGGCATCTTCCACTTTCAACCGCACCGGCACACCCGCTGCAGGCGAGTACACACGAACGGTCATCTGGGTATTCATGGCATCCAAGGGAATCGTGGGAATGGAGTTGTTGCTCGCATCCGTGGCCACCGTGGTGCCAGCAAATGTCTCAGCCCCAGCAGCACGATTCACTTGTGCGACCATGTTTGATCCACCGGTAGGGTCGCCCACAACGGTAGAGTCCTCGGCACCACCAAAACCAATCAAGGTGTAGGTGATGGCTGGGTCATCAAAGGTAATGGGGTCGAACGCACCGCCACCACCACCGGCACCGGTGCCGGCCAACCCGCCCAGATCATCGAAGAAATAAGTCTCCGCAGGTGCGCCTGCGGCACCAAAGTTAAAAAAGATGGTTGCTTTGTCATAGGTCGCTGCCGGATTAAAGGCTGCCGTACCCGACACTTCATTTAGGAAATTAAATGTCAGTGTCTCCCAAGCGTTTGTCATGGTGGTCATGGCTTCCGTTTCCACGGAAACAGTCGGGTCAGACGCATCTTCCACTTTCAACCGCACCGGCACACCCGCCGCGGGCGAGTACACACGAACGGTCATCTGGGTATTCATGGCATCCAAGGGAATCGTGGGGATGGAGTTGTTACTCGCATCCGTGGCCACCGTGGTGCCCGCAAAGATCTCAGCCCCTGCAGCACGATTCACTTGTGCGACCATGTTGGATCCACCGGTAGGATCGCCCACTACCGTAGAGTCCTCGGCGCCGCCAAAACCGATCAAGGTATAGGTGATCGCTGGATCATCAAAGGTGATGGGGTCGAACGCACCACCACCGCCGGCGCCCGTGCCGGACAACACATCCAGGTCATCGAAGAAATAGGTCTCCGCCGGTGCGCCTGCCGCACCAAAGTTAAAAAAGATGGTTGCTTTGTCGTAGGTAGCTGCCGGATTAAAGGCGGCCGTACCAGACACTTCGTTTAGGAAATTAAATGTTAGTGTTTCCCAATCGTTTGCGACGGTAGTCATCGCTTCGGTTTCCACCGACACGGTGGGATCAGACGCATCCTCGATCTTCAGTCGCACCGTAATGCCGGCCGCTGGAGAATAGGTCCGCACCGTCATTTGAGTGTTCATAGCGTCCAACGGAATCGGCGGGATAGAGTTGTTACTGGCATCCGTTGCCACCGTCGTGCCAGCGAAGATTTCCGCACCTGCGGCCCGATCCACTTGAACCACCATATTGGTACCACCTGCTGGATCATTGGTTACAAACGAACCTTCGGCGCCGCCAAATCCGATTAAGGTATAGGTGATGGCTGGGTCATCAAAGGTGATTGTTTCAAACGTGGGACCGGCGACAGGACAACTGTCGGAGGTTTGTTGGATGTCATCGAACTGGAAGGTCCAGTTGTCTGGATCATTCGCCGCATCACCCACCGTGCCGTTGTCGAAAATGATGGTGATGCCGGTGATGTCCCCGGCAACACCAGAGAAGTCAAAACACAGTTGTTCCCAAGTGCCAGACCCACTGTGATTAGCAGTGCGTTCATCACCCATGGGCTCTAGCTTAAAAGTTACCTCAACGGGTCTGAGTGATCGCACCAACATTAAGTAGGAGTCGCCCGCAGCCAGCGCCACACTTCCGCCTAAGTCCAAGGTACTGCCGCCGAAGGGCTGGCCGGCGAACTTCTGCATCTGCGCCACCATTGTGCTGGTGTTAAGACCGCTGGGATCGGGATTTGCGATAAGCGCTGTGGCGCCGCCTTCAAAATCACTAAACGTGGCCGAGCCAGACTCGAAGTCTACGGCGCCGGAACCACCACCACCGCCGCCGCCGGAACCCGCACCGACGTCGATGTCATCAAAGAAAAAGGTTTGTGCGCCAGCCGTGGCGCCGTCTACACCGAAGTTAAAAAAGACAATCACCTTGTTATAGGTGGCGGCTGGGTTAAAAGCTGCGGTGCCCGCGGCCTGTTTTTCCATCTGTAGAGCATTCGGCAGGACGGATGATTTATACCTTCTCAACTTCATGGATCCTGGCTTGAAAGATGGTGAAAAACGGG
>JBCCFQ010000437.1:0-4124 GCA_039029655.1 Pseudomonadota bacterium
ATTGTCGATACCCCGACAAAGGTCCAAGCGGAGCAACATGCCCCGGCAATGGTTGGCTAGCTTAAAGTCGTTTCCATCCACGTTGAACTCCGCGGTAACCTGGGGTTACCGGCGACCTGCTTTGGTTTTTGTTATTTTTCTCTTTATATATTTTAGTCGCATACAATTTTCGTGGAAGCAATGGAGACATTAAGTTAACTAATTTGGCGTGTTAATAACTTTACATAACCGCAGTTCTGAATTGGCGAGATTGCCGGCGTGATAAAATTTTTCCGTTGAGTTTGCCCAAACATAAAACAAATCGTGGGGCACTCCTGGGGACTAGTTTGAGCGCCAATATCAACGCATTAACAAGAGAAAGCTTCACTAGAGGAAGCGCAGTGACGCGATTCCACGGTTTGCTATTGGTGGCGCCCCTGTTGCTCTGGTATCTCTTATTTAATTGGCTATTCGGCACAGATGCGCTGATCGGCGACTCGGAACGATATCTACAGTACGCAAAGGGATTGATTCACGGCGGTTACACAGATCCCACCAACCCAAGTTTTCGAAATGGGCCAGGCTACCCAATATACTTGGTTCCGTTTGTGGTGCTTGACTCATCCGTGACTACCATTCGATTCTCCAATGCGGTGTGGTTGTTTTTTGGAGTGTTTTCGTTCTTCAAGCTGCTGAACCTCTATTTGCCCACCAACAAAGCGCTGCTGTGGACCTATTTGCTCGGGTTATTGCCGACGTTCTTTCGTCATAGCGGTATGCTTTGGTCGGAGCCATTGGCAATTGCTTTGACCTGCGGGTTCATGTACTTCCTCGCCCGTTATCTGAAAAACCCGAGGCATAGTTGGAAGTTGGGGGTATTAGCTGGTGTTTCGCTGGGGCTTTTGATTCTTACAAAAGTTGTCGTTGCGTACGCAGTCGTTGCGTGCGTTTTTGCTGTGGGCGTACTTACTATCTTCGTTCGATACGTTCAAGCGTTGCGACTTCTTGCAGTGCTCGTTCTAGGTGCCATCATCTGCCTCCCTTACCTTTCGTATACCTACAGCGTTACGGGTAAACCTTTTGTTCTAGGAACCATCGGTGGAGAGTTGCTGTACTGGAGATCGACCCCTTTTGAAGAGGAGAAAGGGAATTGGATCGATACTCGTCAATTGCTACAAGAACGAGATGCCGGAGAACCCAGCGACATTTACCGCCGTCATGAGGCTGTGTTGCTGGAAATAGAAAAGCTAAGCTACCTTGAACAGGACGAACGCTTCAAAGAGCTAGCCATGCAAAACATGATTGAACATCCAACCGCCTATCTGCGCAAAACGGTCGCGAGTCTTTCCCGGTTGTTTCTTAACACCCCATCAACAAACGTAGATCAAGGCATCAGAAACATTCTCTATTGGCCCAACATCGTGCTGGGGCTGGGCTTTTTACTCTGCAGCTTGGTCTGCCTGCTTAAGATCAGGCTTGTTCCGTTGGAAGTTCTTTTTAGTTTCGTCTTTGCCGGCATTCTGATTGCTGGCTTGACGCTTCTGAGCGGTCGCATTCGCCACTTGGCACCAATACTTCCATTCATGGTTTTTGTTCAGGCCTATGTTTGGCATCATTTCCTCGAGCTACGACTGAGCTCCGGTAATCAAGCGGATAGGTCGTCGACCAACTAAATACCCGGCTCGTTGATATAGGGTACTCCTCTTAGCGATCTTTTGCGGTCGCAGCATTTCATGCCTGGCTCAATCATGTTCCTGGGGATTGCTGTCAGTTAGAATAGGCGGCCTTTTTCCAATACCAATAATCAAGGAAAACGCAAATGAATCGTTTGGTGTGTCTATGCGCTGGCCTAGCGCTTGCAAGTCTGTCGGTTTTTGCAGCCGATGAAGATCAGGATAACGATCCTGGTTTTAATGAATCAACATTCAAAGGCTTAGAGTTTCGAAGTATTGGACCCGCCACCATGGCGGGGCGTATTTCTGACATTGTGATTGATCCCACAAACCGCTCCACGTGGTATGTCGGTGTGGGTAGCGGGGGTGTTTGGAAGACCACCAATCGCGGAACCACATGGTCTCCCATTTTTGATGATGAAGATGCTTACTCCATCGGATGTCTGACTCTCGATCCAAACAATCCCAACACAGTCTGGGTGGGTACGGGGGAAAACGTATCTGGGCGACACGTGGGCTATGGTACTGGCGTCTACCGCAGCAGAGACGGTGGCCAGAATTGGGAAAACATGGGATTGGAGCAGTCTGAGCGAATTGGCATGATTCGTATCGACCCCCGAGACTCAAATGTGATTTTCGTGGCAGCTCAAGGACCACTTTGGTCAGGAGGTGGCGAAAGAGGTTTGTATAAGTCCACGGATGGTGGAGAGAATTGGCGCAAAGTGTTAGGTGATGGGTTAGGCAACAACGATCAAGATGATCCATACACGGGCGTGTCTGAAGTTCATATGGATCCGCGTAATCCAGACGTCATGTATGCGGTTTCTTGGCAGCGCTTACGTAACGTTGCCGTGGTCATGGATGGCGGACCGGGTACGGGAATTCACAAGTCTGAAGACGGTGGTGAAACTTGGCGTGAGTTAACGGAAGGTTTGCCCAAAGAAGTGATGGGTAAAACGGGTTTAGCGGTTTCACCCATAGATCCGGATGTGGTCTACGCCACCATTGAACTAGAGAATAGGACCGGTGGCTTTTGGCGTTCTCAGGATGGCGGTGAGTCTTGGGAGAAGCGTAATGAATATCTCTCTAGCGGCACTGGGCCACATTACTATCAGGAATTGTTTGCCAGTCCCCATCAGCTCGGTCGTGTATACCAGGCCGATGTTCATTTGCACGTCACCAATGACGGCGGCGAGAACTTTACTAAGCTAGAACATGACACCAAACATGTGGATCACCATGCGGTAGCCTTTGATCCTGATGATAAGAATTACATTATCGTTGGAAACGACGGTGGTATCTATGAGAGCTTTGATCTTGGCGAGACCTGGCGGTTCGTTCACAACATGCCGATCACCCAGTATTATAAAGTTGCCGTGGACTATGACGAGCCATTTTATAACGTGTACGGAGGAACCCAAGACAACAACAGTCACGGTGGCCCATCTCGTACCGACAACAACGTTGGCATTCGCAACTCTGACTGGTATGTCACCCTATTTGGTGATGGTCATCAGCCTGCCGCCGACCCTAATAACCCGGACATTCTCTACGCACAGTGGCAACAGGGTAATCTGACGCGATATGACCGAAAAACCGGAGAGTCTGTATACATTCGTCCGCAACCAGCAGGTGATGAAACCGCAGAACGCTACAACTGGGATTCTCCTATTCTGATTAGTCCTCATGATTCCAAAGTACTATTTTTCGGCACTCAGCGTGTTTGGAAGAGCACCAACTATGGTGATACTTGGGAAGCTATCAGCGGTGACCTAACGCGCAATGAGAGAAGAACCCGACGACCCATCATGGGTCGTACATGGAGCTACAACGCCCCATGGGATCTGTTCGCGATGTCTATGTTCAACACCGTGACATCTTTGTCTGAATCTCCTTTAGTGCCTGGCCTAATTTATGCCGGAACCGACGACGGCATTATTCAAATTACTGAAGATAATGGACAGAATTGGCGTCGCATTGACCGGTTGCCAGGCGTACCAGACCGCTTCTTTGTTAACGACATAAAAGCTGACCTGCACGATGCGGACACGGTTTATGTCGTTGTTGATGATCATAAGTCCGGAGACTTCGCGCCTTACGTCCTAAAAAGCGAAAACCGTGGCCGAAGTTGGCGGAGCATATCCAGCAACCTACCAGAGCGTCACCTGTTGTGGCGGGTGGTGCAGGACCATGTGAAACCGGGGTTATTGTTTCTGGGAACAGAGTTCGGTGTGTTCTTTTCTGTGAATGGTGGAGGTTCGTGGACAAAGCTCAAAGGCAACGTACCAAACATCCCGTTTCGAGATTTGGTCATTCAAACTCGGGAGAACGACTTAGTCGGGGCTACCTTTGGTCGGAGTTTTTACATCTTGGATGACTATACGCCTCTGCGAAACGTGACAGACAGTATGTTGAAGAATGACTCAATGCTTTTTCCAGTGCGTAAAGCACACTGGTATGTGCCCAAACGGC
>JBCCFQ010000438.1:0-4124 GCA_039029655.1 Pseudomonadota bacterium
AGCTACAGTTATCTTCGGGTTCACAATAGATTCCTCGCCGACGCTTCTCCACAAGTCTCCAAAAACATGGGATCAAAACCAACCGATGGTGTCTGTGTGCCCGACACAAGCCGAGTGATATCCTCAAACAAGGTCATGTTCTTGTTGAAGAATAGCTCATACCAAAGAATAAAACTCATGGCATGCCAGTTGTGTTGAAGTTTGTCCCTAAACTTAAGATCGATACACGGATTGTTGGATCGATCAAGAATCGTACCCGTAACGTGTTTGTACTCGGCGTAAAAGGATTCTATGGGAAATGGAAAACCCATTTTTTTACGTCGCCACACCACGTCAGGAGGCAAAATATCCTCGACGGCTTTTCTCAAAATCCACTTGTGCCAACCATCTTTGACCAAGTAGCTCTCAGGCATCTGCATGGCTAACTCGACAACTCGATAGTCTAACAGAGGACTACGGGGTTCGAATGGCACTGACATGGACCCCTTGTCACCCGAGCGCAACCAGTACGGGATCAGCGTATTGGTGATGTCGTTGAACAACATCTCGCTCAATCCGTCGGGTTCTGGTTGCTTCGTCGTGGGCTCGGAAGTCAGAAATCTAGGACCTTGGCTAATTTTGTGTAGACCTGCGAGTTCCGCAAGTTTCGCCAAGTTACGTTTGCCGCCCAGTTTCATACGCTTAAGCCATGCTTTATGAATTGGCGTAGAGCGCTCCGTCCAATTCACCACATTCTTTATGTAGTCTCCGAAGCGGAGATTCTTCAAGTGGCTACGCTGCGCGTAAGGGTAGTAACGACCATAGCCAGCAAACAACTCATCTCCCGCGGCACCGGTCAAGGAGACCTTGATACCTTGAGCGCGCATCATAGACCAAATAATCTGACTGGTATGAAGATTCGGAGAATGGAACGGCTCCTCCTCCAAAAAAGTTATGGGAAAGATGCGTTCCCAAAACACATTCATTGGGGGCTGTACCACTCGGTAATCCACATTGAATCGGCTGGCCACGGACCGGGCGTAAGGTTCCTCGTCCCAACGGGGATCCGGGTACTTTACCGTATAGGTTGTTAACTTTTCTGGGTGAGAAGATGCCGCTAGTGCCAACACGGCCGACGAGTCCATACCGCCACTCAACTCTATAGCTAACGGTACGTCTGCCCTTAGGCGAATAGATACGGCGTCCTGTAAGGTGTCACGAACCTTGCGAGCCGCCTCCTCAGCACTGATGTCCTTGGTAGACCATCGTTCGGTGGGTGGCGTCCAAAAATGATTGACTACGTTTGGAAACTGTTCATCAAGTTCAACAAATGAGCCCGCCGGTAAACTGTGGATGTCCTCAAATAAAGTCTGTCCGTTAACGTCCCTCAACCCCTTGGCACACCACAGCCATGCCGCCTCATCATTTTGTCTCTTGTTGGCAGCAACCTCGGGAACCAGCAAAAGCGACTTGATCTCGGACGCAAAGTATATGTTGCTACCGTAGCGAACATAGTAAAGAGGTTTCTTCCCCAAACGATCGCGAGTTAACAACACCTTTTGTTTTCGTCCATCAAAAATCGCGGCCGCCCAAAATCCGTTGAAACGGGCAAAGCAGTCTGTACCCCAGTGTTTGTAGGCTCGCAACATCACTTCTGTATCGGAGTCTGTCTGAAAAACCACACCTTGGTTCTCTAACTCTTGACGAAGTTCGATGTAATTATAGATCTCACCATTGAACGTCATACACATGTCATCAAGCACTATGGGCTGATGACCACCGATACTGAGGTCAATAATGGCGAATCGACGATGGGCGAAACCGACATTAGCACCATCGGCGACAGCGTTCTGAATATGAGGGTCTCTGGTTTTAATTTCTAACGGTGATTGGTCGGAACTAAAAGCACGAATTCGATTGCTTGACTGTTGGATCAGCGCGTAGCCGCCATCATCGGGACCTCGGTGCAAAATAGCCCGATTCATGGCACGAAGCAGTCTGGGCTCGACGGCCCGACCATCTAGTTTCACGATTCCAGCGATGCCACACACTAGCCCGTCACCATGTTGTGTTGTTGATAAAGACCCACCAGACGCTGGTTGAGACGAGTTAAATCAAAACTCTTTTCCACCTGTTTGCGCCCTGCGGCTGCGTAACGCCGACTCTGATCGGGCTCATGGATGGCTTGCAAAATCGCATTAGCTAGGCCATCTATATCTCGCTCCGGCACCAATCGGCCGGACACACCATCCTCAATCAATTCTGGAATTCCGCTGTGGTAGGTACTGATCACGGGTAACCCCGATGCCATGGCTTCCATGAGCACCATGGGTATACCTTCTTTGTCTCCATCCCTTGCCGTTACGCTGGGTGTAATCATTAAGTCCGAGTTGACCATGTGTTCAACAATCTGGGCTTGACTCTGCCAACCCAAAAAACTCACCTGATTCTGCAAACCGTGTTGTTCCACCAGGGCGGTAAGCTCATCCTTTAGCGGGCCGTCGCCCACGATATGATAGTGAAAGTCCCCGCCTTGGGCTTTGACCTTGGACAGGGCGCGAATCGCAAACTCGATCCCTTTTTTCTCCACCAATCGCCCGATGCTCAACAGGCCCATGGGATTGGCAACGGAACCCTTCTCTCTAAATTGATAAATGCTGGTGTCGATCCCCATGCGTTGTACGACAATCTTCGATTTCGGACATCCCAAGTGAACCAACCTATCCCGCCAGTACTCGCTGATGGGCAAGAACCCATCACCCACTTTGAACAGGTCGCTATAGGCCTGCTCTCCCACCTTTTTCAAGTGTTGAGACATGTCATAACCATGAAACGAGGTCAGCAAACGGCCTTTTAATATGCCCATTTGTTTGAGCTGAGCACCCAAAGCACCATAGGGACCAAACTGACCATGGGCAACCTCAAACTGTTCTAAACCGAAGTCACAAAATCGGGCAGTCAGATAAAAACGCCTAAGGGAAAGCACAGACAAGCCGAACCGTAACGGATTCAAAGCTCGTAACAGAGCCAACTTGTTTTTGACTGAGAAAAACGTACTTGGCGCTTTAAGCCAGCGAGTCGTCATGCTTTTCGGCACCCAACTACCTAGCTTGCCGTAGTAACGAGTCTTCGAGACGAGGTCGTATTTCTCCACGGCAGGATGGCTTATGGTGTCGCCTTCCGCTTCCGACGCTAAGATAGCGACTTCAAACCCCTGTTTTACAGCGTGTTCGATCTGGCTTAACACAAAGGTCTCCGACATACGCGGAAACACTCCGGTGACAAACAAAACTTTCAAATCATTGTTGCTCATTCACCGCCACCCAATCATTCTCGGTATCACTCCACTGCTTGACCACACGACCAGGCAAACCCATGACAATACTACGGTCCGGGATCTCACCACTGACGACGCTGTTGGCCCCGACGATACAATGATGGCCAATCTTTGTTCCCGGCAGTATTACGACGTTTTGCCCAATCCAACAGCCTTGACCGATGGATATACCTCGGATTCGTTCCATCGCTTGAGATTTAAAGGGCATTCCCACTTCACGATAACCATGTAGCGCGTCAGTAATGTTCACGTTCGTGGCGAACAGCACATCATCACCTATCTCTACGTAGTCACAGGCTGCGATTTGTAACCCACCTGTTGAACTGACGCGGGAACCAATGGAAATACGGGGCGTAAAGTTCTTGACCGTCACTTCCTGGGCGGAAACATTTTCGGGACCGGGGTACTGGGTGACACCCACCAATAGACCGCCTGGCCCAAGATAAACATCATCCCCAATTGTCATACATCCAGATTGAACGATGCGTCTGGGACGCTCTATGACCAAACGCTCGGGCTTATTAGCGAATTTTGGTAGAGTTTGGCGGGCGATAGCCTGCTCATGATGATGCAACAACACACCAAGCTTGGTAATCAACCTATTCTTGATTCGTCTAAACATAGCTTGCCTATAACGCCCACGTTAGATAGCGAATGCTTCCGAACAACCGCCCAAGACGCCAGCTGATTTGCCAAATCCACCGAGGTCTAAGATCACGGTCCTTAATTTGCCTAATGACGTATCTTGGGCCCAAGTGGTACGCCCACCAACGCAAACCGCGTTTCCAAGACAACTTTGGCATGCCAA
>JBCCFQ010000439.1:0-4111 GCA_039029655.1 Pseudomonadota bacterium
CGCGAGAGAGGGTGGCCTCATCTGCATATTCCAGGTCGCCTCCAATGGGTAGGCCACGGGCTATTCTGGATACTTGTACTCCAAAAGGCTTCAACAGCTGGGTGAGATAGTAAGCGGTGGTATCCCCTTCCACATTCGGATTCATAGCCAGGATAATTTACTTGACAGGCGCGGCATCCTCCTCAACGCCTCCAGTTTCATCGGCCGATACAGGTTGAACCCTGGCGACCAATTCCCGAACGTGGAGATCTTCCGGACCAATGCCGTCCAACGGCGAGATAACCCCTCCCAACACATGATAGACTCCGGAGTATTCGTTCGTCCGCTCTAGAGCCATAACGTCATTTGACTCCTCAACGACACAAATCAAACTTCGATCACGTTTCGGAGAGTCACAAATGCCACACAGATCCCTATCCGATACATTGTAGCAGATTCTACAATACTTGACCTTATCTTTTACCGCAACCAACGCCTTCGCAAGCTCAACGACCTCCTCACGGGGCATCTTCAAGATGTATGCAGCAAGCCTGTGGGCCGTTTTACGACCAACGGTGGGTAAGCGGGTCAAGTGCTCAACAAGAGACTCGACCGCTTCTGAAGTAAATTGCATTAAAGACCTAACTGACTAATATCAAATCCAGGAGGAAGCATGCTTCCAGCCGCTTTGCTCATCTCCCCACGCGCCAGGTTCGAAGCCTCACCAAGCGCTTTATTAACGCCTGCAATAATGAGATCTTCTAACAACTCCATATCGTTAGGGTCAATCGCATCTGGATCAATTTTTATACTTGTTACGCGTTGCAATCCATTAGCAGTCACCTTGACCATTCCGCCACCCGCTTCTGCAGTAATCGTTTTCTCACCAAGCGCATCCTGAGCCTCGTTCATCTTCTTCTGCATATCCATCATTTTGCCGAACATATCGGCCATATTCATTTGATCTGACATAACTGGTTGGTCCTATTTAAAAGATTAAGATTGAACTCAATATCGGCAGCTAACCACAAACTCCAACTACCACACCATTTCTCCCCCAAATTCATCAAAGATTGCTTTAATAACGGGATTATCCTTCCTTTTTTTCTGCATGTACTCGTACGGATCGATCTCCTTTGCAGTTTCCGCTGCCTGCTTTTCCTCAGCTTTTGCCAAATCGATCACAAAGCTGATCCTGTTTACATCAATAGATACAAACTCTTTCAGCATATTCAGTAAATACTCACTCTGGCTACCGAGCATGCGTTTGTGGAATTCATCGGGGACAGATAATACCAGGGTAGCGTCCCGAATATCGAGAGGAGCCGTGTGTTGCAGAAGTGCGCTGACGTGAATTTTTTCTTGTTTGATCTTAAGAGAATAAGCCTCCCAACTGCCCTTGATCCATTCGACTTCTTCTATGGCAGGCCCTTCCGCAACCACTGCTAATTCTTGCACAGCAGCTACTGGTTCATTACCGCCTCTATTCGACCTGGGCATCTTCTTGAGGGCAGGTGTACCAAAAAACCGTTCCGGGCTTGGCATCTGGACGCCCCCGTTTAAATCAGGCTGATCATCCTCATGCACAGGAGGTGGCACTACCTCTTCCGGAGGAGGAACAACAGAAAGAGGAGATGATGATTCAGGCTCAGGGTTTTCAGCAACCACTTCCAAATGACCCACAGGTGATTCTGGAGGAGAAGGTGCCGGGGCTTCTTCGTTGACTTGCTCAACTTCCGGAACGGCACGAATGACTTTTACAGGCTCAGTGGGTACTGATTCCGAAGGTGCTAGAGACTGAGGAGAAGCGTGTACCTGTTTCTCCAGCGAGTCTAATTTATTGAGCGCCTCTCTTAGATCGACAGCATGAGCCATTGAAGCCATCTTCAGTAAAGACAATTCCATTTGAAGACGAGGCTGTACACTGGTCTTTAGCAATTGCTCCCCATCGGCCGTAATCATTAGCAAGCGCAGCAAATCACTTTCGGTAAACTGCGCTGCTGATTCTGCATATTTCTGCTTGACAGATTCTGCCGCTTCAATCAGAGACGTATCAGGCATCGTTGCAGCAACTAACAGGTTTCGCAAGTGATTCGCCAGCCCAACCAAGAACTCTTGCAAGTCGTACCCCTGATTTAGAATACGGTCTACGATGGTGAGCAAACCCGCACTATTGCCTGCCTTCACATAATCTGTGACTTCAAAAAACAGATCAACGCCCACCACACCAAAAGCCTTCGCAAGCTCATCATACGTTAACGAGGTGCCACACAAGGATACAGCCTGGTCAAAAGCAGAAAGCGAGTCTCGAAGGGCGCCGTCTCCCTTGTGCGCAATGAGCATCAAGGAAGCTTCATCTGCCTGAATATTCTCTTCTTCGCAGATAACCCTAAGGTGTTTAATGATCTCTGGCACTGCAATGCGCCTGAAGTCAAATCGCTGACAACGAGACAGAATCGTGGGCAGTACCTTATTGGGCTCCGTGGTTGCAAAGATGAACAATGCATGGGGCGGAGGCTCTTCTAATGTCTTCAGAAGTGCATTAAAAGCAGCGTTAGACAGCATGTGTACCTCATCAATGATGTACACTTTTTTCTTACTGCCTTGCGGCGGAATAAGGATGGTATCCCGCAAATCGCGGATATCTTCGACCCTGTTATTGGAAGCCGCATCGATCTCGAGGATACTCAGGCTCCTGCTTTGTTCAAACGTGATACAGGATTCGCACTGACGACAGGGTTCACCCTGGTCACGATTTTCTAAAGGGGTTGTGCAATTAATCGCCTTTGCCAGGATACGGGCCGCTGTAGTTTTACCCACCCCTCGAGGACCACTAAACAGATAAGCATGTGCCAGCCGGTCCAGGCTAATTGCATTTTGCAGTGTTTCAGTTACGTGTTGTTGCGCTACAATTTCACCAAAACGCTGAGGGCGGTATTTTCTCGCCGCGACGAGATATCGATTCTCAGACATACGCCTCTGTAAATTTCACTAAAACAAACTGGGACTTCCGTCAGGTACCGCTTTTCGTAGCGATTTCCTCTTCGCTCAGGGATGGCTCAAAACACTTTCGACACCGGGGTTCATAATGTTCTCCGGCACCTAGTAAAAGTTGATCTCCATGATCTGTGAGACGTTGAGAATGATTGGCTGGTGCCCCACACACCATACAGACCGCTTGAAGCTTGGTTACATACTCGGCCACTGCCATTAGCTGGGGAATCGGCTCAAAAGGCTTTCCCAGATAATCCTGGTCCAGGCCGGCTACAATTACACGCTTACCCCCTCGCGCAAGTTGCTCGCACACGTCGACAAGTGTCAGATCAAAGAACTGCGCTTCGTCGATACCCACCACATCGGCATCTCCCACCAAAAGCAAAATCTGCTCAGCATTGCTTACAGGGGTCGATGGAATAGAATTCTCATCGTGAGAAACCACTTCTTTTTCGCTAAACCGAACGTCAACAGCCGGCTTATAGATCTCCACCTTTTGGCGAGCAATACGCGCTCGCTTTAACCTGCGAATCAGTTCTTCGGTTTTGCCGCTGAACATAGAACCGCAGACCACTTCGATGCGGCCTGCAAATCGATCATTATACAGATAGGAAGAATGCAACTTCAACTATACCTCGGCCAAAGCCGATACATTAACCCAACCACGAGTACCATTTGGCAATCGAACCTCAGCCCATTCAGCTTGCTGTTGCACGAGATCAAGCACCAATCCTTCATGGATCATCATCTGGGGACCCTCTGCAAAAGGGGCTTCCCACAACTGTATTTCCTCAACAACTACCACAGCCTGCGTGTATTTCCCCGATTGAGAGGAAGCAAAAAATGCCATACACAATAGGATAGCAGCCAGGACGCTAGCGATGGTACGACCACGTCTATGCCAAGGATTGGTGGTGCGTGTGCGAACCCAATGCGCAAATAATCCGATAGCCATCAAATATACGAATAATCCCCCATAAAATAAGGGCCCTGCGCCATTCTTTGCGACTAATCCCTGCCACCATGAAGCCCATGCAGGAGCTGGCAATTGAGAAAACTGATCCCTGATGCGAGAATTGGCTATTGAGAGGTTATGTATAAGCTCCTCGTTCTCCGGCAAAAGGATTTTAGCTTTCTC
>JBCCFQ010000440.1:0-4093 GCA_039029655.1 Pseudomonadota bacterium
CGGACATCCTGTCCTTCGCGGCACTTGTGCATCCATGCACAGTGTAGGTCACCGCCAGGGTTTGTTTTGAAGAAGGCGTATCCGTTGGGTACGCCTTTTTTATTGGGCATGGGGAGACCCCGATTATCTAATTGTGGGGCCCTTCGCTGCGCTCAGGGTCCGGCCGCTCAGCAGAGCTTCGCGGCGTTCGCGGGGGCGAAAGCGGTGCTTTCGCTATTAATGCCGCTCACCCCCATGTGAGAGGCCGCTCTCGGACATCCTGTCCTTCGCGGCACTTGTGCATCCATGCACAGTGTAGGTCGTCGCTTTCGGGCATCCATGCCCTCCGCGACATAAGTGCATCCGTGCATAAAACCGCCAGGGTTTAATTTAAGAGAAGCCGCTTCGGAAACGTTGCGGCTTTTTTTATGCATGGGGAGGCCGCTCCCGGCCATCCATGGCCTCCGCCGCATTCGTGCATCCTGCACATCGCGTTCGACGGGAAAAAGCTATCGCTTTTTCTGCTTCCGTCTCACCCCCATGTGAGAGTAGGTCACCGCCAGGGTTTATTTATCGAAAGGCGTGTCATTTTGGCACGCCTTTTTTATTGGGCATGGGGAGCGTTTTCGTGTTTGGTGACTGGTGTTCGCTTGAAGACGGAAATCATTGTGAGCCACTAGCCGGGGGAATACCCCCACAACGTCATCCTGGCGAAGGCCAGGCCATAATTCTGGATATGATCCATATCGCAAGCGTATTGTTGCAGGAGACGGCACGCGCATAGTCGAAGTGTGCCCGTGCTCCGAAGGAGTAGATCCAGTCAGATAAACTGCCACGAAGTGGCGCCTTCTTCTTTAGTAAGAAAGTCCTGTCGTCGGGCAGGCTAAACAAAGATAATTCTCAGTTCTGTTCTGAATTTATGACGCACAATGCAGCCCCTAGTTACTCGACGGCTAATACTAAGACCAATCGAACTTAGTGACTTCGAGAGCCTATGCCTGTTGTACGGTGACGTTGAAGTCATGAAGTATGTCACCGGCAAACCCCGAACCAGAGAAAAAACCCAGCAACGGTTAGCAGCGCACGTCAAACAACACACCCAATTTGGTTTTGGGCTATGTGCCGCGATTTCAAAAAACGAGAACCGGTTCATTGGCCGTTGTGGGCTCGAGCCACGACTTGAACCACGAGGTTTATCAGGGGAACTGGCGTGGATGTTTGTACCCAGTTACTGGGGTAAGGGCTTAGCCACAGAGTCAGCCAAAGCCTTGATCCAGTTTGCTAAAGCAAGACTAGAAATACACCGAATCTTTGCAACCGCAGATCACAGAAATATTGCTTCAATCGCTATTATGAAAAAGCTGGGAATGTCTCTGGTTCGAGAAGATTCCCGTGGCGTAGAGTACGAGATTATTGGCGACAGCTAGCCGCCCTGCTCAAGGCCACTGAAATGGCCCACGGAGGTGTGACGCTATGCCCACAGCGGTGCCGCCGCCAGGCACAAAGGGGCGAGATTGGTAGACGATCCAACTTCCGTCATCCGAAATCGCCGCGGGTCCGATACCCCAGAAGCTTCTTGTGTTGGGGCTAAGACGGGTTCTGTTCATGGCTCGGGTTGCGTCAGTCCAGGTATCTCGCGCGTAAATCGAAGACCCTAAACTAAAAAGGACGAATCGGCCGTTGCGAGACACGTTTAGAAATTCAATGTTCTGCGTCACTCCGTCAATAGAAAACGTGACTGGCGTGGTTGTGCCTGTAGCTCTCTGAACGACGTAGATTTCTCTAACCGGTGCTTCTTCTTCGTCCACTGGACTGGTTTCGGTCATAAAGTAAATCAGCTCAGCATCGTCAGTGAGTTCGGCCCGAGTCACGTTTTCGGTGACAGGGTTGCCATTGATTTGGCTAACGAGAAGCGTTTCGCCATTGGTTCTATCACGAAGGTATGCCTGTGTTGCACCGTTACTGGATTGGGCGGTGAGGTTTGTTGCAGCCGATGTGAATAAGACAAGGCGACTATCACTGGAGATGCCGTAGACTTGGCTATCGGCGTCCCCGGGTACGCCAGCATTGTTCACGGAAACGACGTCAATGGCGCCGCTTGCCAAGTCCTTTGTATATACCTGGTTTCCGTCTACCACGTTTGCCACAAGATTGGAGGCGGTGTTGGAGAAGGCAACGGTGTCTCCGTTTCGCGCGATCTCGATGACTCGTGTTGCTGCATTTGCATCAGTGCCATCCTCAGCCACTGATACTTTGTTGGTAGTGGTACTCAACACGTCATGGACAAACGCATCATAATCGCCGTCACCGCTCATGGTGATAGCGGTATCATCGGATGAGAATGCAATAAAGCGCCCATCAAAACTCAAGTTAACAGAGTCCACGAAAAATAGCGGGAAGTTGTTCCCAGCCACATAGATAGGTTCTGGATTACTGGTGTCATAGCGATACACATCGCACCCTGAAAACACCGGACACCAATTCCCCGCTACCCGGGAACCATCAGCGGATATTTCTGGTCTTTGTAGGTTGCCCAATACCGTAACCGGTGGACCATCATCGTCGATGATTCTGACTTCTATATCCGGTTGCCCAGGGTTAAGGTTTTGTAAATTCGAAAAGCGAATGAACAGGGTTTCTTCAGTTTCTTCTTCTATCTCGTCACCGGCAATTTGAATGTCGATGGCAAATGGACTCGTTCCTGGAATCTGCACACTGCCACTTTGGGGTGGGAAGTCTTCCCCTAACGTCGCGTTGCCCGAGACGATCGTGTAGTCCGCACTGATTGCACCGGAAGCTGAAAATGAGAGCCGTAGGGGTATCGAAAAAGTTCTCGTAGCCGAGTCGCCTTCCGGAACGAAGTTGGGTCTTTCAAGTCCACCCCCATTGTCTAGGGCAATAATGGGGTCGCCGTCATCATCGTTGATTCTTGCAGTGCCGATGGCAGTTTCGATAGTGGCATTGTTGGGGTCGGACAATACAATTTGGAAGGCTTTGTCATCTTCAATAATTAAGTCTTGTACGATGGCAAACGGTATATTTTGACGGGTTGTGCCTGGCGAAAATGTCAAAATACCGGAAACTGGTTCATAGTCGATTCCCGCCAACGCTGTGCTGTCGCGGGAGGTATACGAAACGGACACTTCGCTGGTGCTGCTGTCGGATAAACTGACGGTGAAAAAAGGAGTCCCGCTGGACTCCGATACATCGATGGAGTTGATGCTCAGTCGAGGTGGTCCATCTGACCCGCTCCCACCGCAACCTGAGATCAGAATTAAGCAAGTGACGCCAAGAAAAACGCGATACAACATTGGCCTGTTCCGTGGTGAAAAATTTCCATTCAATCCGTCGAGGGCGCCCAGGCACTCAAACCGAATTTACTCGCCAATGGTACCCAGGGGATACCGGCGAAGGACTTGTTTTGACATAACGCTCGGGTGCTGTGTTTTACCGGATGCGAGTGTAGGCGGCATTGCGCCCACCGAATCTCGGTTACTGCCCCCGATAACTTGTGAAATAATAAGCCCATACAATTGCTTAGCAGGCTTTGTCGGGTGTTTGTCACGTCATTGTCGTGGGATGACGGCGGGAGCATCGCCACACTCTGGTCTCCTCGAAACGGAGCGAAACAAGATGATCGTCAGAAAACTGAGACTACAGCGTGGTTGGTCGCAAGAGACCCTCGCCGAATTGGCGGGAGTCAGTGTGCGAACCATCCAGCGGATCGAGAGGGGCAAAGAGCCCGGAATCGAAACCGCCAAGGCGCTGGCTTCGGTGTTCGAGGTGCCTTTTTCATCATTGAGAACCGGAGATGACCCCATGAACACAAACGATTCAATTGAATCCTCAACCACCGAAACTGCCGAAGCACTCACATCGCCGTCGGTAAGCGACGATGAAAAGCAGGCCATGCAATACGTCAAAGGTCTGAAGGAGTTCTACACCCACGCGGGCATGTACGCCATATTCCTGATTTGCTTCATTGCTCTGGGTCAATTTTCAGAGCCCAAAATGATCTGGGGTTTTCTAGGCTGGGGGGTTGGTGTCGTACTGCATGGACTCGTGGCTTACGAAGTGATTGGTTTATTCAGTGCAGGCTGGGAAAAGCGCATGA
>JBCCFQ010000441.1:0-4089 GCA_039029655.1 Pseudomonadota bacterium
GCCTTCAGGTGCCGGAGCCAGTTCATATATTTTCATCAGTTCAACGATCCGTTCCACACCCATGGACCAGCCCACGGCCGGCATTGGCTTGCCGCCCAGCTGCTGCACCAAACCATCATAGCGACCGCCGGCACAGACCGCACTCTGGGCACCTAGGTCCGTGGTCACCCACTCAAAAACAGTCCGGGTGTAGTAGTCCAAACCCCGAACCAAACGATGATTTTCTTTGTAGGTAATGTTTAACCCATCTAGAAGATGTTTGAAGTGATCAAAATGGTCTATGGATTCTTGATCCAAATAGTCGGCCAAGCGAGGGGCACCCTCAATCAGTTCTTGCAGATCGGGGTTTTTGCTGTCCAATATTCGCAATGGATTGCTGCCCAAGCGTCGCTTAGAGTCAGCATCCAGTGACGTTTCGTACTTTGAAAAGTAACCAATGAGTTTTTCTCGGTGAACAGCTCGAGAATCCGAAGTACCGATGGAATTGATTTCAAGGGACAGACCCGGAAGCTCCAACCCCCGCCACAGGTCCCTGGCCATTGCGATAAGTTCTGCATCTACGGTCGGACCTTCGAAGCCAAAGGCCTCAGCACCAAACTGATAAAACTGTCTATAACGGCCTTTCTGGGGGTTTTCGTGACGAAACATAGGACCGTAGTACCAAAACCGGTGCCGTTGGTTGTGAAGCAACCCATTACTAATACCGGCCCGCACACAACTCGCCGTATTCTCAGGTCTCAGACTCAAGTTGGCTCCGTTGCGATCATCGAAAGAGTACATTTCTTTCTCAACGATGTCCGTCACCTCACCCACGCCGCGTTTGAACAACTCCGTGTGCTCAACAATCGGTGTCCTAAGTTCCCGGTAGTCGTATGACGCGAATACCCGTTTCATGGCATCTTCCAGACGATGCCAATACCCCGCCTCCGCGGGCAACAGGTCTTTCATACCTTTGATCGGTGGTATTGTATTACTCATGAGCTAGAATTTATTGTTCGACTTGAAAACGCGCGGTTCGACCTCGGCGAGACGACGAGGGAATACGGTAACGCTCGCCATTCACCGCCAGAGTCACACCACTGGTGTTGCCAATCAATACATCCAGGGGCGGAACCCCGCTGACACTTGGGCTTGAACCTGATTGGGCCATACCAAAAAACAATCGCCGCCCGCTACCATCACGGATCTCCACCCAGGAGTCCTCGCTAAAACTCATGTCAAACACCACTTCCCCGTCGCTGACCTGGACGGGCGGATCCACGACAGCAGTCGGTGTGGTCGCGACGGTCTGCGTGTCATCTGCGGTGTTCTCTATGACTTGGTTTTGTGACTCTTCTGGCTCCGAGTCAACAGTGTCTAGGTCGGGTTGTGCGGCAGGAATTGTGGTCGCAGGCTCGGGTGACAGGGAAACGGTTTCCGTTAGCTCTGGCACGGTCGGCTCGTCGCGACGAAACCACCATACCAGCAATAACGCTATAGCTATAACTGCGACAATAACAAGCATCATGCCAGAACTGACAACCGGCAACTTTCTACGACTAGCGCTGGCTGCTACCAGCGGTGGTGTAGCTGGGGCTTTCTCAGAACGATAATATGCGGCGATAACATCATCCTGAGCCACCTCCATCAATTCCGCATACTTACGCATGTGGCCTTTTACAAAAACCGGCGCGCCAATGGCGCCATAGTCATCTGATTCCAGCGCTTCGACTATCCACTCGTCCAGGTGCAGCTCATGGGCCACATCCTGAACCGAACGTTGTTCCTGCCGTCTAGCGTTTGCTAGCAGCTGCCCCGCAGAAACGGGTTCTTGTTTGCTAGCTCGATCCGCCATCTTCGTTTTCTAACAAAGCTCTGGTTTCCACGGATGTGGGAAACTCCCGCCTCAACGTTTGTGCGTATTCGTTGGCTAACTCTGTTTGCCCCAACGCCCGCTCTACCCGCACTCCTAACCATAGTGATTCTGATGTGGGTTTGCTTTGAGTCATGAATCGTTGCAGAAATGCTCTCGCCTGCAAGTACCTTTCTTGCTGAAAACTCAAGTCTGCGAGCTGCCAAAGCGCTTGAGCGTAGCGCGGGTTACTGCGTAAGGCTTCACGAAAGTACTCTTCTGCCTTTTCAAGATTAGGCACACTGCGCTGACACACCCCGGCATTCGCATAGGCCGCTTCTGGGGTTCGATAGACGCGATTCTTAGCCGCAGCCAAGAATTTTTCTTCAGCATCATCAAACCTTTGGTGTCGACACAAAAATACGCCGTACAGATTCAGCACCACTGGATCGTTAGCGCCACTCTTTAAGGCCAGCTTGTAGTGCTTGTCAGCCGCCTTGTCATCACCTAATCGGTCGTAAAGCAAGGCTATTGAGTTATGCGCATCTTTTGAGTTTGGATCTTGCTGCAAAGCGCGTTGCAGCTTCTCCATAGCGAGGTCATAGTTCCCTTGCTGCATGTAACGCCAACCCAATGTCGCATTCACGCGAGCCGCTTCCTCCTGGGAGGATTCAAAGCTGGAGTTTTGGTTTGTCGTAACACATCCGCTCAATATACTGAATAGCAACACTATGCTAAGTCTTGGAGTCATGTTCATCGTTGTACCACCACGCCAAATTGTTTGTCGCCTAGTCTGGCTGTCATCCTGTCTTTTACTCGACCTGCTAACTGTCCACAAGCCGCCGCGATATCGTCACCCCGAGTGCGCCTCACGGTGGCCCGCACTCCAGATTTAATCAAGCCGTAAGCAAAGCTGTCCACCCGACGATCCGTCGACCGGGAATATTCCGTTCCAGGAAACGGGTTGAAAGGAATCAGATTGATCTTCGCGGGTTTGCCCCGCAACAGGCGAGTCAGTTGCTTTCGATGCTGGTCGCTGTCGTTTACACCATCCAGCATTACATACTCAAAAGTAACGCTTCGCCCGCCGGTTTTTTCTAAGTAGTTCCAACATGCAGGCAAGAGTTCCTCAATGGGATGTTTCTTGTTGATAGGAACCAACTGGTCCCGCAAAGAATTGTTGGGCGCATGTAGCGACACCGCCAGAGCTACATTGCAGTCGTTTGCCAACCGCTCAATTTGAGGCACCAAACCAGACGTACTCAAAGTCACCCGTCTTCTCGACAATTCCAACCCATAGTCATCCGTGAGAATCTGCATCACAGGAACCACATTACGATAGTTGGCTAGTGGTTCCCCCATGCCCATAAAGACAACATTGGTTATCTTGCGCTGCTCGCCGCTCTCAAACCCTAGCTCACGATTAGCTACGACTATCTGACCCATGATTTCTGCTGCGGTTAGGTTTCGATTAAATCCTTGAGCGCCGGTTGCGCAAAACGAGCAATCCAACGCACAGCCAACTTGGCTAGAGATGCATAAGGTTCCGCGATCACGTTCTGGAATAAACACCGTTTCAACCGCCTGGGCCTGCCCCATGTCAAAAAGCCACTTTTGCGTGCCGTCCGAAGACTTCTCATTGAATTGAACCTTGGGCAAACTGGCAACGGCGACTTCCGACAATTTCGACCGGAGCTTCTTACTAAGATCCGTCATTGAATCGAAATCAGTGCATCCACGTCCATGAACCCAACGCATGACCTGTCGCGCATGAAACGCTTTTTCACCGATGTCGGTAAAAAAACCTTCAAGCGCTGGACGGGGCATACCTATGAGGTTGGTCTTCATAACGTGTTACGTCAGAACTACAGTGTCCGCGGGCAAACCTGATCATCTGAGAAGAAGAACTGGGCCTCAGCTTTTGCAGTCTCAGGGCCATCAGAACCGTGAACCACATTGTTCTCGATGCTTTCTGCAAAGTCCGCACGAATGGTTCCAGGTGCCGCTTCCTTTGGATTGGTTGCACCCATCAAATCGCGATGTTTTGCAATGGCGTTGTCACCCGACAACAACTGCACCATCACGGGACCTGATGTCATGTATTCAACCAAATCGTTAAAGAACGGACGCTCACGATGGACGCCGTAAAAGTCCTGGGCTTGGGTTTTGGTTAAATGCATCATTCGCGCAGCAACTATCTCCAAACCGGCGCCTTCGAACCGCTTATAAATCTCGCCGATAATATTCTTGGCTACGCC
>JBCCFQ010000442.1:0-4071 GCA_039029655.1 Pseudomonadota bacterium
GTTTTCTCACGCCATTCGTATCTTGTGTGAATCGGAGCAAGATAATGAACCGGGCGAGGTTACCCACTTTCAAGCGCTGACGTCGGCACTATCTGGTACCGTCGGATTGGGCAATATTGCCAGTGTGCCGGTAGCGATTACCTTAGGTGGACCTGGAGCGGTTTTTTGGATGGTGGTGGCTGGGTTCTTCGGTATGACTGCGAAGTTTGCCGAGTGTTATTTGGCCATGAAGTATCGGAAGGAGAATTCCGACGGCACCATTTCTGGTGGACCCATGTACTACATCGAACATGTGTTCACCCGTATGCGCTTGCCTAAACTGGGTAAAGGCTTCGCCGTATTTTTTGCCCTGGGGACCATCGGCGGTTCTTTGACGGTGTTTCACGTCAATCAAGCCCACGTTCAGTTTGAGTCCGTGACAGGGATTTCCGCCCCTCTCACTTTTGGCATTGGGTTTGCGCTCATCGTTGGGCTGGTCGTCTTGGGCGGGATCAAGAGCATTGCGCGTGTGACGGAAGTGCTTGTGCCATGGATGGTGGGGCTTTATCTGTTGGCGGGCTTGATCATTCTCGTCATGCATGTCACCGCCATTCCTGAAGCAGTGGTTATCATAATAAAAAGCGCGTTTGGCTTAGATGCCGCGGCCGGTGGTTTTGTCGGTGCGATGATTAACGGTATCCGTCGGGCAACCTACTCCAGTGAAGCGGGTTTGGGTTCTGCGGCGATTGCACACTCTGCTGCAAAAACAAAAGAACCCATGACCCAAGGCTATGTGGCGTTGTTAGAACCCTTTATTGATACCGTCGTCGTCTCCACCATGACGGGTATCGTTGTGGTTGTGACCGGTACTTACGCATTAGGCTTAGAGGGCATTGAAATTACCTCTGCCGCTTTCGCCACGGTCATTAGTTGGTTCCCGTATTTGTTTTCCGTAGCGGCTATCTTGTTTGGTTACTCAACCAGTATCACCTGGGTCTACTACGGAGAGCGGGGGGCGGTGTACCTGTTCGGCAACGACAAAAGGGTCATCTTAGCATTCAAGATTTTCGTCTTGATGTTCTTGTCTATCGGCGCTTCTTTAGAGTTGTCTGCTGTCATCAATATTGTTGATTCGTTTTTGTTTGCTATGGCGATTCCGAATATCTTGGCTCTTTATTTGATGTTCCCGGAGATACGGCGTGATTTGTTGGCTTATGAAGCGCGGATAGGGAGTGGTGTTAAGTAGCAAGTAGCAAGTTGCAAGTAACAAGTTGCAAGAGACAGATTTTGGCTATGGCGGCTTCGGGCTTCGGGCTTCGGGCAAGGCCTTGGCGCTAACCTCTTACGTCATCCAGGCGGAGGCCGGGCCACAAGTCTGAAAATGACGACTGTTACTGCTAGATATGTTACCAGAAGAGAAGCCATTTTTTCGAAGTGTTCCCGTACTCCGAAGGGGTAGATCCAGTAATGCTCTGCCGCGAAGCGGCACAAATGAGTCATGGCTTCGTAGCTGCACATCCGCTGAGGAGCCGCTTCGCGGCAAAGTGATGACTGGATCCTGCCCTTCGGCAGGATGACGAGGTAACGAGGCGACGGTGAGCGTTCTAGAAATTCCTGAAACTTGCAACTTGTTACTGGCTACTTAACCTCCCACTTCCGGGTAACCAAATGCTCAAGTACTGGCACCTTGCCGGACGAAATCTGCGAGCTTTCCAATCGTTTGCCTAAAATAAGACCTATTGTTATATTGATAGGTCCAAAAAGCCCTTCCATGGGGCAATCATAAAAGATTTCGAGAATCAGGGGGACCCCGATGAGTGATAAAGACGCCCGCAAAGGACCGTTAACCGATGTGCGATTGGTTGAGCTGGGGCAACTCATTGCTGGTCCTTTCTGTGGTCAGTTGATGGCTGACATGGGTGCCGACGTGATTAAAGTGGAGCCGCCGGGGAAAGGTGATCCTATGCGGGTTTGGGGTCGGGGTGAGTACCCGCTGTGGTGGACTGTTTGTGCCAGGAATAAACGCTGTATTACCGCAAACTTGCGTGAGCCGGAGGGTCAAGAGTTAGTCAGAAAACTCATCGCGGAAGCGGACATGGTGCTGGAGAACTTTCGTCCGGGGACCATGGAACGGTGGGGTTTGGGCTACGAGGATCTGGTTAAGATCAATCCCAAAATCATTATGGTCCGTGTGTCGGGTTATGGGCAAACAGGTCCTTATGCCAGTCGCGCAGGTTATGCCGCTGTGGGTGAAGCCATGGGTGGGATGCGCTATGTCTGTGGTGAGCCCGATCGCCAACCCAGCCGCGCTGGTTTGTCTATTGGAGATTCATTGGCGGCTACTTACGCATGCATGGGTGCGTTGGCGGCGCTGCATCATCGGGACAAGACGGGCGAGGGACAAGTGGTGGACGCATCGATTTTCGAGTCCGTCTTGAATGTCATGGAAGCGACCATCCCCGAGTACGTAGTGAGTAACTATGTCCGAGAACGGTCTGGTTCGAAGTTGCCAAACGTTGCGCCATCGAATGTCTATGACTGCAAGGACGGTATTTTTCTCATTGCGGCTAACCAAGATACCGTTTTCACTCGTTTGTCAAAGGCCATGGGTCAGCCTGAGCTCGCCACCGATGAACGCTTCATCAGCCATACGGCTCGGGGTGCCAATCAAGAGTTGTTGGATGACATCATTAATGACTGGACTAAGACATTAAGTGTCGATGAGGTGGAAGCATTGATGTTGGAGGCTGGGGTACCCTCTGGAAAAATCTATCGCGCCCCGGAAATGTTAGAAGACCCCCACTTTGAAGCTCGTGATGCCATCGTGACAGTTCCAACGGAAAAATGGCCTCACCTGAAAATGCAAAATGTGTTTCCGAAAATGTCCAAAACCCAAGGAGAGATTCGTTGGCCCGGTGCCGAGGAGTTGGGTGCACACAACCGAGAGGTCTATCAAGACTTACTTGGGGTCAGTGAGGATGAATTAGAAGCGCTGAAAAATAAGTCCATCATATAACGGCTGACTTTGACTATGAGCAAACTACTGAATTCGCTAAAAGCTGAGTGGAGTATCCGTCAAAGTGGCGGAGCAATCTCTCGGGTTCCGCTTTATCACCAACTTTATGCTGTGTTAAAGGCAAGCATCTTGGACGGGACCATTCCCTATGATGCGCAAATGCCTACCGAGCAGCAGTTGGCGGCGACCTTTGATGTATCACGGATCACTGCGAAACGTGCCATGGATGAGCTTGCGGCGGATAATCTCATTGCACGATTCAGAGGGAAGGGTTCCCACGTTATCTATCAGTATGAGCCGCAACCCGTGCAAGCCCCATTGGTTGGGATGTTGGAAAACCTTGCAGAAATGGGCAAGCACAGCATTGTTCGAGTCATATCCATCGACAAGACAGTGCCTCCAGCCAAGATCCGCGAAGACCTTCAGCTCAATGCCAATCAAGAGGTCCACAAAGTAGTGCGGGTGAGGAGTAACGAGGAGGGTGTGCCTTACGCTTACTACACAAGTTACACCGTGGGAATTACCAAGGGCTTTACCAAACGAAACATGGAGCAAACCCCACGTCTTGACGTGCTGCGACAAAACGGCATTCGCCTCACCAAAGTTGAGCAAACCCTCAGCGCGGAAAATGCCTCCCTAAAAGTCGCCTCAGAGCTTGGGATCGAGCCCGGCACCGCCTTGCTACACA
Source organism: Pseudomonadota bacterium (assembly GCA_039029655.1). Taxonomy (GTDB): domain Bacteria; phylum Pseudomonadota; class Gammaproteobacteria; order Steroidobacterales; family JBCCFQ01; genus JBCCFQ01. Next base: position 3,684 of record JBCCFQ010000442.1, read on the forward strand.
TACTTCGGAAATCAACGGACAAGAGTGGCGAGATCGTGGATGTGTTGGACGGCTTGTATAATCCGGGCTTGTTTAAGTATGCGATGGTGTTGAGTTTGGATTGAGGGTAGGGACGCTAGACGACTGTGCCACAACCATTGGCTCTAGGCTCTACCAACAGCGTCATCCCGGCGCAGGCCGGGATCCAGTAATTCTTGCCGCGAAGCGGCCCCTTAGAGGTTATAGAATGAACAGTCACGGCTGGTTTGCGCCGCTTCGCGGCAAAATATTACTGGATCTACCCCTTCGGAGCACAGGCACACTTTGAAAAATCGGATTCGCCCTCTACGAATGGCCCACACTGATAGCTATCCTTTCCAGATTTGTGGCCTGCCCTTCGGCAGGATGA
>JBCCFQ010000443.1:0-4066 GCA_039029655.1 Pseudomonadota bacterium
GCTTCTTCTGACCCGTTTACCAATAGAGGATTCCTGACCCTCAAGGATATAACTTACGGGCTAGAAAATCATCCTTTTTGTAGTTCCGGGTTCCGAGTTGATTTGTGATGGGTAACCGATAAACTAGCGAAAAAGCATCTCCCACTCCCTCCACCAAACTGTATTTGCACTTTGTAGATTAGCTCAATCCGTAAACATAAGCGCCGCTTGATCGTAGCCGGTGAGCTCTACGTATCCGCTGCCAGCAACCTCTTTGCCCCTTGCATTACCATTAACTTGAACCGCTCCTTCCCAGTATCGTACTGCTACATCTAATTCCTGGTCGTTCATAAACGGCTCTATATAAAGATCTAACCCTATGTCAGTTATTTGCATCCTCCAACGCGATGGATACACGCCACCTTTATCACTTTCCCAGGTATCCAATACCTCCAGTTGGACTTCCTCTGATGTTAGCGAGCGCTTCATACCCTGCGCATCAACCAGGGTACCAAAAACATATGAGGGTATTTCTGGCGATTCATTCCGAACAATCGCAAACATGATGTCACGGCCATCATCCAACTGGATGGAAAACCAGTCCCACCCTACCTGATTTTCGCTTAAGAGGCTGGTACTCCATTCACGATCCATCCAGCTAAATCCCTCTACAGTAAAAGACTCATTGCCTACAGATAGCGTACCCTGCGTCTGCAGTCGGGTAAAAGAATAGTAGTAGGATGCATTGCCATATCCCAGACCCTTTATGCTGTAACCAGATTCTCCCTGGAGTACGACAGGTTTTACCGCCTCCATACTAAAATCGATAGCAATTTGCCCTTCAGCAGCCTCTATCCGCATAGGTGGCATATTTTCGCCGACTTGTGAGACTTGCCAATCTTCCACCCATACGCGAAAGGGCGCTGCTTCCGCTCCTGCCAGGCCGGCAGCGCCGCGACTATGGCGCTCGAACGCATAAAATTCCTTTTCTTGCAGATCGCTCACCGTAAGATGAGCAAAATAGAGCTGTTTTGTTCGCCAAGACGACTGCATAGCCATTTCAGGTTCATCAGGTGGCGCCAGCGCGTTGCGAAAGATGGTGAACTGGTATCCAAAGCGCCGGCCTTCCGCAGTCATAAGATTACCGGTGTAGTACCACCATTCCAGCTTGAAATCAGGATGTGCCCCATGGTCTTCAGGAAAGCGAATTGGCACAGGGCCTGTTGCCCGGGTATACCCTGTTGTATCGCTCGCCAACATCTGCCCAATCCCAACCGTTGCTTTCAGGGGCGAGGAGTCCTGACTAAAGAAGACTACACCGCCCACAAGTACGACGAGTACAACCCCGATGATGGTGAAGATTTTGGACATGATCAAACAACACTAAATTTCAGATTCGATATCTAATATTTCCATTTCCAATTGCCAGGCTTCGTCATTCTTCGCGAAGCGCCAGGGAAGGATTGGCCTGCGCCATCCGCCAGGCAGGGTACAATGCAGCCAGTAGAGCCGCAATCAAGCCCAGCAAAACTGCCTGCAACAAAATGTCTGGAGCCACCTGCACTTGCATGGTCCACCCGAAAGAGCGTTTGTTGATCACGAAGATCAACACGCCAGCGAGAACAAGCCCCAGCGGCAGCGACAACAAACCTGAAAGCAGCCCCATCAAACCTGATTGCAGGGTGACATATCGCCACAGTTGCGCCGGCGTGACACCCGTAGCACGCAAAACAGCCAACTCTCGGGCACGCTCCAGTTGGAGCGCCATAAAAGCACTTAGAATACCAATAAATGCTACCCCAATAGCCAGCAAGCGCAACACATTAGTAATAGCAAAGGTTCTATCAAACACATCCATCGACAAAGCACGCAACGTCTGATTAGCCCGGATGAGCACTTCTTGGTCATCGTCGACGAGTGCGCGCAAAGAGGAAATGGCGTCAGCTGGCGCTACGTCATCGCGGAGATAGAGTGCAACCGTCGACACTTCAGCTTTTCCAAAATACTGCTCGTAGGTAGGTCGAGCCAACAACGCAGTGCCCAGGTCAGAGCCATAGTCGAAATAGACACCCACAATATCAAAGGCGTGTTTGCCTTGTTTAGTGTCTAGCTCCAACACATCACCGACATGCAGGTTGTGCTTGTAGGATAGCGGCTCAGAGATAAGTAGTGCGCCGGCTTCTTCAAAGGCTGGCCAAATGGTTGTCGCTTGACCCTCTTTGAAAGCAAAAGAAGCGAGGCTAGGTGGCGCCAGGTGAAATGCTACCAGGTCAATCTGCCCCACTGAAGATTGGGCTTTGGTTTGATATCCTGTGCTAGACTCCGTGACGAGATCTGATGATAAGAACCTATCAACCAGATCATCATCGAGCGTTGCATCTACCCTACGCATAACCATACTGGGCGGAGAAATATAGATATCAGCCTGTAGTGAACGGTCGAGCCAAACCGTAACCGTCTGTCGAAAACTATTTACCATCACACCAACCCCAATAGTAGCTGCAATGGCTACCATCAGTGCTGCAATGGCTATGGAAGTTCGACTCAGCGAGGTACGTATTCCGCCGGCGGCCATACGCCCTGTCATACCAAACATGGAGGCCAATAAAGGGCGCACCCAAGCCGCTGCCCGATCAACAAGCCAGGGAATTAATAACGCATAACCAACCAGGATCAGAAATAGGGCACTATAACTAACCACAATACTCCGTCCTGGTGCAAGAAGCAGCAAGGTACCTGTAATCCCAAACATCAACCCAACGCCCGCGAGTTTCGGTAGCCGGCGTCTGAAGTTGGTTTCTTCGAGGGATCGACGAAGTACGGTACCCGGCGTAGCAGCAGTGGCTTCCCGTGCCGGCGCCACTGCGGCCAGTAATGTAGCGCCAACACCCAATGCAATACCCTTCAAGAGCGTAAACGGACTTACCGAAATATCACGCACTGATATGACGTAGTATAAGTCGTTGATGGTCTGCGTCACGAGTTGCACCAGGCTCTGCCCCAACACAATTCCCAGCAACAACCCCAACACCGTCCCCATAAAGGCGATCAAGGCTGCCTCCCCAAGAATTTGCTGAAATATCTCCTTTCTTGTGACACCCAACGTACGCAACCGCCCGATGAGCCAGCGCCGCTGCACAACCGAGAAGGTCATGGTGTTGTAGACCAGAAACATGCCAACAATAAGCGCCAGCAAACTCAAAGCCGTCAGGTTCAACTCAAATGCTCGTGTCATCTGAACAAGTGTCGAGCTTCGCGCAGAGGAACGCATGAGTTGGGTCCCTCCGGGAAGAGCAGCCTCGATACGCTGCTGTAAAGCGCTGCCGGCATCCGTATCCGGAATCAACAAATCAACATGGCTGATTTGACCGGGCATCCGAAATAGTTCTTGCGCCGTGGCAATATCAACAACCATCAAGTCCGCCATCGCCTGCGCACTCCGTTCGTCAGCGGCCTGCAAGACACCAACGAGGGTTAGCGTTGTCGTTTGTCCGCCGGCAATCACAGACAGGGTGTCACCTGGTGTTATCTGAAGTGCTTGCGCTGTTTCATCTGCAATAAGACAGGTATTAGGGCGAGCCATAAAAGACGTAAGATCAACGCCGGCATCGCTGTCGGTATAGGATCGAAAAGGGCCTTCTGCCAGCGCATCAACACCCAACACCTGCATCGTACGCTTCGGATCTTTTGACACGCGTATAAATCCCTCCACCACAGGCGCCATATCCCGCATCCGCTGATCGATTCTCAAATCCGTATAAATCTGCTCATCCAGGTTACCAGAAGAAGCTACAATCTGATGCGAAGCCTTGCCCGTAACGCGCTCACTGGATAGGGAAAAGGCTCTTCTTGCACTTTCATTTGCCAGATCAATAGAGACAACAAGCGCAACGCCCAATGCTACTCCCAGTACAGATAGTCCCATCAGCCAGGGATGGCGAGCCATGTAGCGGATGCTGGCAGCTGTTAGTAATCCCATACGTTATTCCCCAACTTCAACCGGAGCGGTTGATGAAACGATACGGCCACCGCGCAGGGTAAACACGCGGTCAGCCAGTGATGCCATGGAACGATCGTGGGTGGCCAC
>JBCCFQ010000444.1:0-4059 GCA_039029655.1 Pseudomonadota bacterium
ACGCCTAAGTCGCCCCCTAGCCAATAGATTAGGCACAAAAGGTGAGCAAATTTGAGTAGTGCGATCTCTGTCATATCAGTTGTCGAGTCTCGTACTGATGATTTCAGCTATTCGTCGAGCTCCCGTCTCGAACACGGCGGACGTGATATCCATCTCATCGATAAGTTCTGCCTGATTGATTTGTTTAGCGCACTCATGGGTGGCATCCAACAACCCTGAACGGGTGGCCACCACCGTGGTTGGAACATCCACTTGACCGAACATGCCCTCGCAGTCATAACTAAAGGCTGCATGAAACGCATAGTAGTCTTTTGTGCCGGGCCTGAGGTTCTCCAAAAACATATCGAAGGCGCGCTCCATGGGCACCAAGCCCATTTTTTTGGTGACATTGAAGTCCCAGGTAGTCTCAAGACAACTTAAATCTGGTTCGAGTGCGAGAGGTTTAGTCATTTTTTTGAACAAACCCGCTTGGGTATCACCGGTGAAGTAGGGGACATCCACCAGGATGAGGTTTTTTACTTTGGTCGCTTGAGACACGGCAAGCTCTACACCGACAAGACAACCGGTGTGGAAGCCAAGTACATCGTATTCGCTCTCACTACTGAATGCCTCTGTAAGGGCTTCAGCATAGGTACCTATGGAAGGTTCATTGCCCAGGGCATAGGAACCGCCGTAGCCTGGATAGTCCGGTGCCAATACCCGTCTATGCTTATTCAGCAGCGGCATGATAGTTGTAAAAAACAAACCGCTGTAGGGGGACGGGTGTAAACACAATAAGGGTCGCTGAGTTTCCTGACTATTTGCTGCCAGATGACGATTGTGTATTTGACCCTTCGCCGTTTCTAGGTACTCATTACGCACTCGTGGTTCCTTGCAATGTGTCGCCATCACCGTGAATTTTTCTGAATTCCCGCATGTAGGCTTTGTGTGCAAACGGAGCCAAGGCCAGTACTGGAAGCCCAAACACGAAGGGCACTGCGGCCATGGCGTAGTTAAGTTTGTCCGTTCCAAAGACATGATCCGAGAATACACCCACCATGGTGGGCCCAAGGAAGAGGCCACACATGCTGGCTACCATGTAGTAAAACGCCACCGTCTGACCTTTGATGTCATCGGGTGTGATGTTAAGTAGAGCCGTGACTCCCGTTGCCGAGGCCATGGCGATGCCAACAGTGTTGATGAACATGACGGCTACAGCAACCCATGGTGTAGGCATGAGAGGAAACAAAACACCGGTCGGGACGAGAACAAAAGCGCCTGCGATGAGTATCAACAAAGGCGCATCAACTCGACCCTTTCCAAACAGCTTGTCGCTCAAATAACCTGCGTAGTTGACGGTAATAGGTCCAGCGGTCAAAAGTACAATCCCATTGACCAAGGCGAAAAAATCATTCTCCCAACCCCAAGTTCTCTTATACACCAGAGCCGCGAAGCCATGGCTGTAGGCGACGATCATCATCAAGCAGACAAAGCTGATAAAGCTGCCGAAGATTTTCCATCTGGACAAAACATGATTGAACATGTCGATGAGATTGCTCTTTTCCTTGCTGCTGGCGTGTGCGATTTTCTGACGAGGCGGTTCGGGCAGCGTCAGAAACAACAACCCCATCAAGATGCCGGGTAGGCCAACCAAGATGAAGGTAAATTGCCAGGGTGCCAATTCGCCCACCAATGGCAACGTAACGTTAGTCTTGGTCATGCTTAGAACGCCGGCGCTTAACAACGCCGCGATGCCACCGCCGATGGACAGTGCAGTGGTGTAGAAACCGATAGGTCGACCACGGCGTTCCGGTGGAAAGCTATCTGAGATCATGGACATAGCGCAGGGGCTCAATGTGGCCTCGCCAATGCCGACGCTGATTCGAGCAATGAATAGGTGCAAAAAGCTTTTTGCCAGACCCGTCAAGGCGGTCGCTGCTGACCAAACTATGGCGCCTGCTGCTACTATCCATGTGCGTCTCTTTCGATCGGCAAGAAGTCCTAAGGGTAATCCCATAGTGGCATAAAAAATGCCAAAGGCTGGGCCTAGTAATAAACCCATCTGGGTGTCGGTGATACCTAAGTCATTTTGTATGGGTTCTGCTAAGAAACCCAATATGTATCGATCAATAAATGAAAACACATAGGCAATGGTGAGCAATACCACCATGTACCAACCGTATTTCGCACTGGGATATTGCGCTTGTGTATTTTGCATAGCCGCCGCCTAGTTATTTTTCTGGGATATGGTAGATCACCGTTAGGTTACCATCCCAATCCACGATACCCACTTCACGGCCGACACGGCCATCGTGTGTGTGTAGTTCTTCTTCTCTGTAGACGTGACAACCAATACCGTCGGCACCCGTCACTACTCTGTCCACATCGCCCACCTCCACCACTATGGCGGATCGCCGGGGGTCGGGGCAAGGGGCAAGGACCGTATCTTCAATCTCGGTCAATGCCATCACCCGCACTTGGTCTTCCGTGCTCAAAACCGCAAATCGTATCTTTTTCGATCGATCGATTTCAAAGACATCATAGGAGTAACTATCGTCCGGTGAGTCTTTAACGAAATCCAACTTGAAGCCAAGCACGTCTCGATAAAAGGTCAGTGCTCGATCAAGGTCAGAGACAACGAAATTGCCTCGTTGAAATCGTGCGTAGTTTGGGTCTGCTTTTGTCATTGATTCCCCCAGTGAAGAGCTATTGCTCGTATGGATCAGGCCGTACCCGACACATGGAAACGCCTAGGTTACCCCCAGTGTACAAACGGGCGAGCCCGAAGGGCATTTGATCAAAACCATCGACGATGTCTTCCACGGCTTTGAGTCGACCTTGTTTGATCCATTCGCCTATGTGTTTTTCGGCTTCATCAAATTGCTCGACGTAGTTGTATATGAAAAACCCTTTCATGGTCGCGTTAGCACTTCTAAGGTTTGTGTAGTTTGTTAAACCGAAGGGTTCTTCTCTCATGTATTCCGAGATTGAGCCACACAAAGCGATACGAGCGTCGCGGGCTAGATTGTTCAACACTGCGGTGAGTGTTTCGCCACCCACGTTGTCAAAATACAAATCGATGCCGTCTGGACACACTTCTGAGAGTCGGGTTGGAATATCTTCAGACTTGTAATCCAGGGCCTCATCACATCCCAGCCGGCGAATAAGCTCACACTTTTCTTGCCCTCCAGCGATACCGATAACCCGGCAGTCATAAATCTTTGCCAACTGAACCACAAAAGAGCCAACGCCCCCGGCGGCGCCAGAGACAACCACTACGTCACCGGGCTTAGGCTTGCCGCAGTCGACGAAACCAAAATACGCCGAAAAACCGGTCATGCCCAAACTACTCAAGGCAAAGCTGTATGGCTTACCCAGATCAGGTACCTTTCGATACTTTTCTTGGGATGTGGCCTTGGTCACGCAATAGGTTTGCCACCCGGTCTGACCTTGCACGATATCCCCTGTTTTGTAGTCTGGGTGATTAGACTCGATGACTTCAGAGACCGCCCGCCCATGAATGATCTCACCGATGTCTAGAGCACGCTCTCGAGCATTGCTTTCTCCCGACATGTACATGCGCATGACAGGGGCCAAGTTCAAATACAGGGCTTTGGATAGAAACTCGCCGGGGCCCGGTGTTGGAATGTCTTCCTCTCGATACTCAAAGTCCTCCAGAACAACGTTGCCCTGAGGCCGTCGTGCAATACGCCATTGACGGTTCTTCTCGGACATCAGTCTCCGGTTCTTAGCAATTGATTGGCTTCGTAGAAGTAACCATCGGGATCAAACAAGGAAATACCAAGAAAATGTTTGGTTTCTCCGGTTTGTCCCTTGATTGACCATTCCCGAGGTGGGCAATGGATATGAGTACCGAGTTCCTTCGCTCTTTCATACATGGTTTGCGCATCATCGGATGAAGCAACAAAGGTGGGATTGCCATAGGTAACCCGGGTTGGGATTTCTTCTGGCGCCGGTAGGGGCGGATCAATCCATTGCAGCAACCCAATCATGCCGATGACTGGATCTTTTGCCTGCAAAATGATTAAGCGGGTTTTATCCCCAGCCTTCCCGGCGGCC
>JBCCFQ010000445.1:0-4055 GCA_039029655.1 Pseudomonadota bacterium
CCGCCGGTTAGGTCTCGTAGGGAGCTGGGAAAGTGAACGGTCGCCATCGCCGTGTCGTCGGTACGGTTCCGTCAGGCCGTCCGGTCCGCGCCGTCCGGATCGGCTGGGTTCCGGGAAGGTGACCTTACTCGAAAGGGATCCAAGCCATATTGGTGGAAGAATGCGGACCTTTAGAGACCGCGAAGGCGACTACTGCGAGTTAGGCGCAATGCGTATTCCTGAGAATCACGGTGTGACGCGCGACTATGTCAATGAGCTGGGTCTTGACCTGAGGCGGTTTGTGCAGAACTCTCAGGATACATTTGCCTACATCAGAGGTCAGAAGGAACGAAGGACTGCTGCAGGAACCTCTCGCCTAAAGGCACTGTTTGACTTGACTAACGAAGAGAAGACGATGACGGCTGACGAAATGTGGGAGAAGGCCGTTTACAAACTCCTTAAGGACCTAACGGCACAGGAAAAAGCAGATCTCTATGTTCCGTTACCGCAAACAACAAAGATTCGTCGTTATGAGTCCATGAGTCTGCTAGATGCACTGATTGCCGCAGGATTGTCCCAGGAAGCAATAGAATTTGTAACGGCAATCTATGGCGTCGGGACCTACCTACACACATGCCTTGCTGAACATTTGAGGGAGGAGCACGACGAAGTCTGGGTCAAAAGGATGGACGAAATCGTGGGTGGTTCAGACGGCCTACCTATTGCAATGTGTAAGAAAATCGATGGACATGTCATTCAGGGAGCGCGCGTGACAGGCAGCCACCGTGTTGGAGAAAAATATGAGACAAGCTATGTACATGGCGGTGAAATCAAGACCATCTCAAGTGACTGGGTGATATGTACGCTACCATTAAGTGTACTTGCTGATGTAGATCTGTCTTCCCTAACCCCCCTAGCAGAGCGCGCTATTAAGCGTGTCAGCTACGATTCATCAATCAAGATACTGATTAAGGCCAAATACCGGTTCTGGGAAAAGCACGACGGCATCTATGGGGGAGGGTCAATCTGGGATCGCGGTCTAGGTCACACCTGGTATCCATCGGATAACGAAAAAGTAAGAGACCCAAAAGTGACCGATGCACCCGCCTATCTGTTAGCGGGGTACACTTGGGGCGAACACTCCAGGAGAATAGATGCGATTGATACCCACGATTTGCAAGAGTTCGTATTCAACGAGCTAAAACGTTTGCACCGCAAGTTAGATAGAGGAGACATCCTTCGTTGCCTTAAGTGGAGTTGGAACACTCACGAAGGCAGCGCTGGGGCTTTTGCATTTTTCAATCCGGGAGACCAGATAGCGGGCTTTGATGAGCTCAAACGAGGTAAGGACAAATTCTTGTTTGCTGGTGAGCACTGCTCGTATTCGCACTCCTGGATTCAGGGCGCATTGGAGTCGGCATTGGATGCTGTGGGTTTGGTTCTGTCAAAGGAGAGGACATGAAACTGACAGTGGCAGACTACCTGATCTCTAAGCTAAAAGAAAATGACTGTCATCACGTCTTCGGCATACCGGGTACCTCTTGTTCGGGTTTTTTCAACGCAGTGGAAGAAGCAAGCGACTTCGAATATATACTGACCTCAAACGAGTTAGAAGCGGGTTACATGGCGGATGGCTATGGTCGACAGAATACCATCGGTGCGGTATGTGTCTCTTATGGTGTCGGGATTCTAAGTCTCACCAATGCGGTGGCCAGCGCACTCACAGAACGTGTGCCGATGGTTGTTCTAAATGGAGGACCGAGAGCTTCAGACTGGGATTTCGAAGACAAATATGGCGTTTTGTTTTCTCATTCCACGGGTCGACGCAACACCGACTTCAACGTCATGAGTGAACTGTGTGTTGCAGCCGAATTGCTAACAGATCCCTCAGATTATCAGAGCCAGATCGACGGTGCTTTCGACGCAGCTGTCACAGACTGTGGTCCGGTTTATATCGAACTCGCGCAGGATCAGTGGAGTGAGAAAATTGAGATTTCAGCGCGTCCCCATGACATATCCGTCACATCATCTACCTCAGATGACTTCGTTGCGCGTTTAGGCGAGGCGCTCAAATCAGCAAAGAAACCAGTCGTGATGCTTGGCACTGAACTCCAGCGGCTGGGACTCGAAGAACAGATCAGCGAGTGGCTTGCGGGGCATAATTTACCTTATGTGACAACCTTACTGTCCAAGGCAAACGTACTAAGCGAAAGCCATCCGCAATATCGTGGTGTCTATGACAGCGACCTTGCGCCTAAGTTAGTACGGACCTTGGTTGAGGATGCTGATCTTGTCTTGGCGCTTGGTATTGTGTTTGGTATTGACCACAAATATATGCTCGATAAGCAAACTAAGAATGTCTATTCCATTGGCTTTGGCATCGGGAGAATCGGTGCTGAAAGGTTTGAGGGAGTCTCGACCAAGTATGTGGTCAACAACCTACCTTCAGATAGGATATACAGTCAGTCGGGCATCCGATCCGACTACCAAGCAAAACGGAAAAAAATATCCGATCGGAACAATCGAGCGACCCCAGAGTTTGGCTTTGCATCCATTTTTGGAGAAATAAACCGTAGCATTTCTGATTCAACATCAACGCTTGTAGTTACTGTTGACACTTGCCTCGCGAGCTATCCGGCGGCTGATCTTGACATACCGGCAGGGTCTCGCTATTTGTCGAATCCTGTCTGGCTCGCGATTGGTCAGGGAACACCGGCCGGTACAGGTGCCTACTTTGCTTCAGGGCACAGACCCCTGATTATCACAGGAGATGGTGGCTTCCAAATGGTAGCCCAGACGATTTCTACCATGGTCCGCTACAAGGTACCGGCAATCATTATCGTACTGGATAACGGCACTTACGCAATTGAACAGTTCCTTATTGATGGTAGTTACTTCACAGATGATTCCCCACCACTCGACTATACAGTCCTACATAGTTGGCGCTACGGCATGCTTGCCCAGTCTATGGGTGCTAAGGGTGTCGAAGTTGATTCGAATGAAACGTTCCGTCAGGCGCTAACAAAAGCTGTGGCGTCATCCGACACCTGGTTGATCTCAGCCAAACTATTGCCCAATGACCTTCCCCGTGAAAACTGGATTTGGCTAGAGGAGCGGAGCTGATGTTTCTCAATCGTATGCGTGCAATAGAGGCAGAAGAGCTTGTCACCGCGGAAGAGTCGCTCTACATCTTTGGCGATGACGCAATTGTTCTTTCTGATCGAAGTAGTGGTGTATCGGTAGAAGTAAAAGGGGACGTTAGGTTCGTTAAGCAGAAAGGCGGTTCGTTCATCCAGGACCATCCAGAGGCGAATGTCCTAGCGGATTTTGGGCGATACTTGTTTGTAGAGTTCGAAAATATCGAATATGACGACATGAACCACGAGCATATATGCTGGGCGATCAGTAAACCGGAAAAACGCTGCGTTGTGTTTAGAACTTACCGCCAGTCTTCCGAAAGACGTGGTTTATCTTCAGAGTCCCTGACTGAATCAGTCAACAAGAACGAGCTACAAAACAATCTCGCCTACCTTACGTCATATCGAGACCGCTTTACGATTCACGAGACCTATGACCGAGCAGCTGATTACTGTCAGAACTACCTCACAAATCTAGGATTGGAGGTGTCGAGGCAGGTAATCGACATGTCAGACACCAACTACCCCACCGGACCTACCAACGTTGTCGCGAAGAAATCTGGAACAGAAAACTCCGGCAAGAAAGTGGTAATTGGTGCTCACCTAGATAGCATAAACAATGTGGGTGGTCGAATACGTCCCGAACTGCCCGCCCCTGGAGCTGATGACAACGCTAGTGGCTCTTGTGGGGTGCTTGAGTTGGCAAGGATTTATGCGCAAGAGAGTACCAAGAATGACCTTGAGTTCGTTCTGTTTGGAGCGGAAGAAATAGGTCTCGTGGGCAGCAGGCATTACGTGAACCAATTGCCTGATCCCAAGGACGTCGTCTTCATGCTGAATATGGATATGATCGGTGGAAAGACACGAGATTATGTGCCATTTGGGTTCAATGAGTTGACTATTAAAAACACCAAAAGAAGCTTGCGAACAATTTTACAA
>JBCCFQ010000446.1:0-4049 GCA_039029655.1 Pseudomonadota bacterium
CTGGGGGCATAGGTCAAGGGTGGGCCCAAAGTGGAGCAGGTCGCGCCTGCACCCAACTGCTGGTCTATGTTTTGAAACACAGACTGCATATCATCGGGGTTCCCCACGTCCGCAACGCTGGCCGAAATCCCCGATTCACGGGCCTTAAGGGATGAGACACTCTCGGACGAGGCGTCACAGACATGCACCCGATACCCCGCAGCCTGAAAAGTGCGGGCCATTTCCAGGCCGATACCGGAAGCGGCCCCCGTGATTAGAACTCTCTTAGTCATGACTGGCTACTCTAGCAAGGTCCCATTGTTAGGGTCTTGTTCATCACAAGGATTGACTAATTTTTGTCCATGTCCTTGTTTTCAAAGATTTTCCATAAAGTTGTTGTCGCCACGCCACAAAAAAACGAAGCGCCCGTTGGGCACAGACTCAGCTCGGCGAACCCAAAAGACATCCTAACTATCTATTTTTTCGATCCTTTTTTCAGAGCACTGTGGTTTTTTTGGCACAGCACAAAAAGGTTTGGATTTTGTAGCATTCTTGCAATAAACCAATTGTAAAGTGCCCGTTTCTTACGTTATGTTTGTTTCAGCTATGAAACATCAATGAAACGAAACCATAGCACCACTTCTTTTTGGCCTATAACAAAAAATGGGGAAATCCAAAATGGATAGGAAGTTCATTCCGACAATGAAATTAATCCTGGCATTCCTGGCTCTTGGACTAATCAATACTGCGTGGTCCCAGGAAATCACCAGTTCTATTCGCGGTAACGTCACTGGACCAAACGGTAATGCCATATCCGGTGAAAGCGTCATCATTACCGATAACCGTACCGGTTCGACGCGACGGGTTACAACTAACAGCAGCGGTAACTTTAACGTGCGAGGTTTAACCGTTGGTGGCCCGTACACCATACGTGTTGATTCAAACCAGTATCGCGACGCTGTTATTACCGATGTATTCACAGACCTGTCTTCTGCGGTTTCTTTTGATATTGCATTAGAGTCGTCAGATGGAGATGTGGAAGAAATCATCGTTGTCGCGTCAGCCGTAGCCGGTGCAGACCTTGCCATCGGCCCTAGCTCGGCGTTCACTTTGGCGCAAATCGAGTCGCTACCCAGTATTCGTCGCCAGATTCGAGATGTGATTCGTATCGACCCTCGAGTCAATATCGAACGTGCCGGCGGTGGCAATGGTTTTGGTGTTAACTGCCTAGGTGGTAGTGGTCGCTCAAACTCTTTCACTATTGACGGTATTCGAAGTGCTGACGGGTTTGGTCTAAACGCCTCCGGTAACTCCGCGCGAAACACCTTCCCGATTCCTTTTGACACTGTGGGTTCTGCGTCCGTCGAGTTTGCCCCCATCGATGTTCAATATGGTCAATTCACTGGCTGTAACGTAAACGTGGTAACCAAATCAGGGACCAACGAGTTTAGCGGTTCATTGTTTTATCTCTTCAACGACGACGGTCTGACCGGTGATTCCTTACAGGGCGACACGGTTATCACCGATCCCTTTGAAGACAAGAACTACGGTCTTGAGATTGGTGGCCCAATCATTAAAGACAAATTGTTCTTCTATGCTTCCTACGAAGAAACCGATGAAGGTGGCGTGCAAAATGACGGTCCCATTGGTGCCGGTTTCGCAAACGAAGGTGACCTGACTCTGGCGGAAGCTGATCGCATCGCCAATATTCTGGGTACTTCCTATGGCAGAAGTAATCTCGACATCGTTAGAAATCTTCCACGGGACAGTAAACGTTACTTTGGTCGTATCGATTGGAATATCAACGACAATCATCGCTTGGAAGCAACGCTGACCCATCTAGAAGAAATGAACTTAGAGCCTGATGATTTCGGTTTTGGCGGCTTCACTTTTGCCGATAACTTCGAGGTCGAGGGCACCGAACAGGACGCCTACTCCTTGAGAGTTTTCTCAAATTGGACTGATTCGTTCTCTACGGAGTTCCGCCTGTCTAGTTTGGAAGTGATGGATATTCAAGGTCCCTTAGGCGGTGGTGAAGCGCAAAATGAAAACATTCCTCGAATCGAGGTGGAAGACGGCATGGGCGACGTGATTCTCACCAGCGGCCCAGGCTTCTTCCGTAGCGCTAACCAATTGGACTATCAACTGGACCAAATGAAATTAGCCGGTGACTACGTGTTTGGTGATCACACGCTAACCTTTGGCTATGAATTGGACAGACTGGATGTATTCAATCTGTTCATTGCAAACGCAACGGGCACCATCACCTTCGCCTCCATCGATGACTTAGAAACTGGTATTGCCAGTGGCATTGGTGGTAACGGCTCGTTTACCGGAAACCCAGTGGACGCTGCCGCACAATTCGAACGTGACATTCACAGTCTGTATATCCAGGACGAGTGGCAGATCAACGATGCCCTAACGTTAACGGCTGGATTGCGTTATGACTTTTACAGTTCAAGCGACGCGCCCATAGCAAACGACGTCTTTATGCAGCGCTATGGTTTCACCAACGCAACGGGCTTCGATGACCTGGACATCCTGCTCCCACGCCTTGGTCTAACCTACGACATTCCCGGTAATCGTTTCGGCGACACCACCTTAAGCTTTGGATTTGGCAAGTTCACCGGTGGTGATCCGACAGTTTGGTTTGCCAATGCTTTCCAAAACTTTGGTGGCGCCATTGGATTCGGCGGTGATTTTGCCTGCGCCGCAGCCGATCTTCAGGTTCTCAATAACGGACAATTCACTGGCTTGCCACAGTGCATCACGGACGCGCAAATCGCCCAGGCGGCGCAACTTGGCGGCCGATCTCACGCTGTTGACCCTGACCTGGAATTGCCGGCTCAGAACCGCTTCAGCTTCGGTGTTTCTCATAACACCAGCGCTGACATCTCGTTCTTCAATGATTGGGATATTCAGTTCGACTACATCTACAGTCGAGCTCAAGACGCTTTGGATTTTATCGATCTAACACTGCATCCTGGTGGCCCAACCTTACCCGATGGTCGACCCAACTTTTTTGCTGTCGACCCAACCCTTCCCGGTTGTAACGCAACGTTTATTGCACCTCGGGTCGGTTTTGCCAATGTAACGCCAGCGTGTAACGCCGGCGGCGATGACCAAGACATCTTGTTGACCAATGGCCCTGAAGGACAAACCACGTCTATCTCAGCCCAGTTTGCCAAGTCATTCGACTTCACTGAAAAGACCAGCCTGGATCTGCGTATTGGTTATGCCTACACCGATGCTGAGCTTGCCAACCCGGGTAACAGCTCAACCGCTGAATCCGGCTTCGAAGAAGTGGCAACCGCGGTGATCAACCGACCACCAGTGGCACCTGCACAGTATGCAAACAAAGAGAACTTTGTTCTGGGCGCAACACTGAAACACTATTTCTTTGATGACAACCCAACCAGCATTGGTCTGTTCTTCCGACGTCGTTCCGGTCGTCCATTCAGCTATGTGTACGACAACAACACGTCAACCACACTGTTTGGTGACTCGGACAACGAAGAGCGAATCCTGCTGTATGTTCCGACTGGCCCTAATGATCCTCTGGTGGATTTCTCAGTGTTAGATTCTCAAGGCACAACCGGAGACTTCTTCGCCTTCTTAAACAATTCTGGTTTAAGCGCCTACGCAGGTGGATTCGCTGGCCGCAACGCCTTTGAACAACCATGGTCTTCTGACTTGGATCTGCGTATTCAGCAGGACATCCCTCTGCCATGGCAGGAACACACCCTGAAGTTGTTCTTTGACATTGAAAACGTACTTAACCTGTTCTCAGATTCGGACAACATACAGTTCTTCGCTGACAATGGTGACGTGAGCGAAGGCGTTCCTGTATTGGACGCGGCTTTGAGTGCTGACGGAAGTCAGTTTGTTTACTCAAACTTCAATCCAGGTGGCGGCAACAGCTCAAACGATGGCTTCAACCCCATCAATGATCGAGACGTTGATGACTCCGTTTGGAGAATTCAGTTTGGCTTGAAATACTCTTTCTAGTCAGTCATACGCCAAAGAAAAACCCCGGTCAGCGTCGCGGCCCGGGGTTTTTTATTCGCTAA
>JBCCFQ010000447.1:0-4038 GCA_039029655.1 Pseudomonadota bacterium
GCGCGGGTGACGCTGGGTGATAACAGCAGCGAAGCCTCATTTTCAGTGGTGAAGGATCCTCGGTCCTTCGCCAGTGATACAGAAATCGAGAATTGGGTAAAAACGCTAGCGGATATGAAAGCACTGCTGACCGAAGCATTGCAAACACTGAATGAAGCCCGCCAAGCCCGAACGCAAATTCAATACTTGATGAGCAAACATGACAACGAGCAACTCCATTCCTTGGGCAAACAAGCTATAAAAGGCATCAACGGTTGGGAAGAAAAAATCACCCAACTCAAACACGAAACCTACGAAGACGAAGATGCCTGGGCCACCATGCTAGACGGGCAGCTTCGGTTTTTGATGGATACCATCGATAGGTCCGGTGCACCGGTGACGGAAGGCATGAGGAGTCGCCAAGTGGACCTGACTGAGGCATGGAGTCAGTTGCAGGACGAGTTACAAGTCATCACCGACAGTTACATTAATCCCATTAATAGTTGGGCAAACGAGCGTCGAGAACCACATGTTGTTAGACCAGCGGAGGGCGGGTAGCACCGGACCACTTTGTCCGCCTCAATATAGTGGACGGGCTTGGCCCTCCATGTTGTAGTCTGTGACGCCGCTAGACGCGATGAGCCCTTTGTGTCCCTAACTATGGTCACTCAATCCTTTTTTTGATGGTGGGCGGTGACTGTTGGCGTCTGCAACAGCGACTGTGTGGAAAGCAACAAAGTACAACGAGATGAATAACGGTCCGTTTTCTGAATTCGGGATTTTTTTGGATGCGTATTTCTCCGGCGAGGGACCTGGAGTTGTGCTCGGGGTCATAGACAACGACGGTCAGAAAAAAATTCACAACGGCGGCATGGCTGATATCGAGGCGTGCACACCCGCAACGGCGGACACCCGATTTGAACTGGCGAGTGTAACCAAAATGATCACTGCCACCATTGTGATGAAGCTCTTTGAGCAGGGCAAGATCGATTTGCAAGAACCTGCGGCGCCACACATCGGTGTCTCAAACAAAAACGCCAGGGCTGTGACCATTCGCGACTTGCTTCAGCACACGTCCGGCCTGCCGGACTATTTGGAAACTGGTGCGTTGACTCCACAAGAAGAGTTGAAACGCTCATACGTTTTGAATCAGCTCCCTTGTTGGTTCGAGCATGCGCTTCCAGGCCAGTCGTTCAATTATTCCAACACCAACTACGTGATTCTGGCCCACCTGGTGGAGACACTCACAGGACAGCAGTACGCACGTCACCTAAAGACAGTGTTTCAGTCATTGAAAATGTCGAATACTGGATCAGTGGTGAATCCAGAAAAAGAACCATTGGAGCTTGCAATAGGTTACACAAACATGGGGTATGGTACGCCACAGTTTGACAAGTGTCCGGAGAGCGATATTGACACGGAAGGTGATGGCGGGCTGTTCAGTAGTGCCACCGATTTATTGACATGGCAGCATGCGTTTTGGAATGCGCACATCGTTAACAGGAAGACAATTGAAATGATGATCCAACCCGGTCGTACAGATGATGGGCAGACTTTTCCGTATGGCCTGGGACTTCAAGTCGAATCAGCGACGGGTAAAGGGCAATGGTTTGGACATGGTGGTAGCTGGGTTAACAGCACGACACTAGTGGGCCACTATCCCGGCGGCAACACCTCCGTCGTCGTCCTGTCAAACGAAGTGGTGGCCCCCGTCGAGCGTATTTCTCAACGAGCCATGCAACTCCTGAATTTTTGAGTGTTGCCAACCCTCTGATGAGCGCCACCCGGGGAGGCAATGTCTTCCGCGATCACGTTTGACACGAACAACCGCATCAGTTCTTCCTCTTGATACGTAGTTACCGAAGTCAACTAAGCATAACCAGGGATCCCCGAAACGACGAAGAACTGTAAATATTGGAGCACAAGCCAAAGCAAGGGAGACTGACATGCGCATAACCGATCGTATTCTCGTGGTCGTCGATCCGGACTTGGAAGACGACCAAGTTGCCATAAGGCGCGGCGCCTGGCTTGCCTCCCAACGGAACGTTGGAATTGAACTTTTTATTGCGTTCTCGGATGCTTTTGCTTACGGCGACATCTTTCCCGACACGCGGACCATTGAACGAGCCCGGTCCGCGATAGCGCAGCAACACCAAGAGCGACTCGACACCATCGCGCGATCCCTGCGTGAATCTGGTTTAGACGTAAAAGTCAGCGTCGTTTGGGACGCACCATTAGACGACGCCATCATCAGACACGCCGCAAAGAGTGCTCCGTCGGTGGTTATCAAGGGCACAAGTTACCATTCCGCTATAGGAAGCGTATTTTTGAATCGAGCGGATTGGGGACTGATTCGCAGGTGCCCGTTTCCCTTGCTTCTGACAAAAGACGGAGGTTGGACCACGGGCGCGCCGGTAGTCGCCGCCATCGATCCATTGCATGCATTTGATCGTTCTGCTGCTCTCGATGAACGTATTCTCGACGCGGCCGATGCTCTATCTGGACTTACGAGCGCCGAACTTCATGTCTTTCACAGCTATCTGCTACCCATGCAAGTTCTTCCGGGACCAGCCTATATTCCTGAGGGCATGCAAAGTCGCGAAACGGAGACCGCCAAGCTTCACTCTAATGCAATTAGTGCTTTTTTAGAGAGTCATGGATGCACGCCTGATGCAGTTCATCTAGAACCTGGAAACGCCACCAAACTGTTACCTGCATTGGTTAATGAGTTGCAGGCTGGGCTGGTTGTGATGGGCGCCGTTAACCGAAAGCTGCTTGATCGAGTGCTATTGGGCAGCACAACAGAACAGGTGGTGGGAAAACTGGGTTGTGACCTGCTTGTTGTGAAACCATCTTGGTTCTCCACGAGTGTGAGCACGCGTGTTCCGAAACATTATCGTACGTTCACTCCTATAGACGATTCCATCGACAATCTTAGCGGGTTATAGCCTTAGGAGTTCGACAATGAGCGCATGTTCACCATCCAATGAAGCTTCAAAGAATCTGGGAACCGACAGTAGGCTATGGATACGCCGCTTTCCAGTAATCATTTTGCTCTTAGCCTTAATTGGTTGCACCTCATCGGGTACGCCCGCACCTCTCCATAGGGTTCCAAGTGACAAGGTTGACCTGCTTTTCAGCGGCAACAATCTCGACCTTAGCAAGTATGATCAGGTGTTAGTCGATCCGCTGAGCATTTGGTATAGCACTCCGAATAACGAAGAGTGGACCCCCGACCCTAAGGTGCTCGAGCGTATGCGCGGCCACTTCTGGGACGCCCTTGTACATGAGCTTGAAGAAAGGGGCGGGTATGAAATCGTTCGTGATCCCGGCCCACGGGTGTTGCACGTTCACGCTGAAATTGTCGATCTAAAGATTTGCGTTTCCTGTACGGCGCCAGTTCCAGATTCACGGCTACAACGATATCGGTTTCGGCTAGTGCCAGGGCAAATCACACTGGTGGCAGAGTTAAGAGACTCTCAAACGGGTGAGGTGTTGTTGCGCGCCGCTGACTTAGAACGTCCACATGAGGAAGCGCTTGATAGTTGGGAGGAGGTCCGTGTCGAATTTCATCGTTGGGCGCGCATTCTTCGCGAACGACTTGACGACTCCCATGGGGTTAAAGCGCAGATAAAAAATGATTAGAGCGGACTCAGAGAGTGCCCGTCGAGCACAATGACTCGACGGATTGTGTATCCAATCATCGCAGCACAAACATAGACTACGCCGGTCTAAAACCTAAGACCGGCATGACCAAGACATCCATGGGCAAACCATCCAAGGCCCGTTCAACGGTATCGCCAATGTGCAAACCAGAAGCATTTTGTCGTGTACCAATCAAAACCAGATCAGGTTTGACCTCTCGTGCTATCTTTACGATGCCCTTGTGTGGAATGTCAGCACTGTCATGAACTCGCTCAAGGGGTAAGCCACACTGCTTCGCCAGAGCTCGTCTATCATAGTAGAGGCCCTCTACGGTATAGGAATGGGCCGCATGAATCTCGAAGTTTCCCTTCTCGCCAATAACATGGCCAGCTTCGATAATCCATTCATTTAGCA
>JBCCFQ010000448.1:0-4036 GCA_039029655.1 Pseudomonadota bacterium
TGGTAAATCTGATCAGTGGCATGAAGGTGGGGTTTAACCGAATTCCCACAGAAACATTGGTTACCTTCCCTAGCGCCTACCAATTGCTGCCACACCCCCTCAACGATTGGATTGTCACTGCTCTGACGGAACCAAAATTAGGTGTTCCTAATAAGATTACTCTTCTAAGGTGTTCGGCCCCGTGGTTGTTTACTGGAAAATCATTGTCGTTTAAGACATCGACCGTGCCATAGCGCACAAAGTAACGTGCAATGAGTCCACCCATGGAATGGGCAATGACATCAACTTCAAGCTTGGGGTCTTGATAATCTTCTCGAATTTGCTCGATAAACCGATCCAGGTCTCGGGCAGATTCCACATTGTCAAGACGCCAGTCATATTCAAAAACGTAATAGCGTTTCTCTCCTAACCTTGCGGGTGTCTTGGGCTCGGTACGTACGAACCCACCCACATCTTCCAAAACACTGATGATTTGGCCGTAAAAGTCCTGTCCTGCAACACGATCCGTGATACCCGAAACCTCTAAGCCGCTCTCTAGTGGCAACAAGGTCTCACTATCGATGGGCAAAGTGACGGCTTTGTAGTCATTGAATAGGATGCGGCGCAGGGATCCTGGCCATATTTCGTTTTTATTGTTTTTATTTTGCAGTCGGCTACCAAATGCGCCGTGGATCAAAATGACCGGGGGCTGGTTGCTGCTGGCAGCACGATCTAGTGAAGGGGTCTGAAATGAATACAGCCTGCCCAAGTCAGGAATGACTTCTCCGCAGGCTGCGAGAGCAAAGCAAATGATGGTTAGGCTTAGTATTCTATGTTTTATGCGCACCTAACCATTATAACGAGTTTTACTCGGTCGCTCATAGCCGATCAATTTCTTCTCGTAAGTCAAACTTCTTGTCAGTCACCACCCGCTCAAGTACCTGAACACGTTGTTCCAAGTCCTCCAATTTGTCCAATCGCTCATCAAATTCAGACATATCTTCACTGCTGCGGCGACGGTACTTGTATCTCTGGCGAGTGTTATACATAGTAGCGATCATCACTACGAGGACAATACCAAAGACCATATCAGTGCCCGACATATTATTCTTTCTCCACGGTTATATTAAGAAACACAATATCTAAGAAACGAATTTGGCCTTACATTCTCTTGTACTTGATCAAATTATACACCCACGCTGCAATACTACTTACCACAATTAGTAACCACAGTGTTTCCGTTGTGCCCATTCCAACCTCCTGCTGTTATTTGCGTCTTAAGTCCTCGAACTCCTGATCTAGATTAAATCTAGATGAGGTTACGTATCGCTCCATTCTTTGAAGCTTGGCCTCCATTTCTCTGAATGAATGCCGTACTTCAGACAACGTCACCTTGGGGTTCTGTCGCAGATTTTTCCAAAACTCTTCATCTTTGACTTCTACATCCTCGTAAATGTCCGCTGGCCGAGCCGGTACCAGAAGCCACATGGCCATGTATCCCAGAAAAAAGATGGGAAACATAAACGAAGCGATAACGTATAAAAATCGTGTCGCTCCTACCTGAAACCCGAAATAGTCTGCCAGACCTGCACAAACACCACCCAATATTCCGCGAGATTTGTCTCGATAAAATCGTCGTGGATTCGGTTTCTTTCTATGCCTCATTCATGTACTCCTTAATACCGATATCGCCGTCTTGCATTCTTTTTCCAAAAGTCCTTTTCTCGAAAATACCAATCGTCATCCGGCCCGCGATACGACAGCGGTTTGTCTTTCAGCAACCAGCTCAATAAAAAGTAGGTCAACAAGGTCGGTAAGGTAAACACCAACAGACTTAATAGAGCTACCAAACGCACCATGTTTACCTGAAAGTCAAAGAACTCTGCGACTCCCGCACATACACCAAGCAACACGCCTCGTTCACTGTCCTTGTACAGTCGATTTGGTCGATCCCGATATTCTCTGCGTCGAGAGGTCATACTTTTCTCCTCCAGTCTTTTGCGGTCTCATCCAAAATCGTTTCCAAGGTGTTTATTCGACTCTCCATTCGTTGAGCCGACTGCCACAGATCCTCTAGCATGCTCTCGTCTTCTCGAGACAACCCTTTCGCTTCGCGCCATCGAGTGACGTAGTGCAGAATCAAAGCCAGCGGGACCACCACAGTCAATGTCAACACCATCGCTACAAACATCACTTCTCCCATTGTCTTCTTACGCCTCTCGGTCCTAAATTACTGGTCTTTTTCTGCCGACGCTGCGGACTTAGCAGCGATCCGTTTTTTTAAAGCTTCCAATTCTTCTTGCACATGTTCTTCAGACTCTAAGCTGTCGAATTCATGTTTTAAGTCCTTCTTGAGACCAAGATCATAAGATTCGACTCTTCCCTCTAGTCGCTCCATCTTGCGTTCATACTGCTCAAATCGCACCAACGCATCGTCGATCTTGTTCTCATGAATCTGCTTGCGAAGCTCCAGGCGGCTGTTTGCCGTTTGATGACGTGTAACCAGCGCTTTTTGTCTCGCCTTAGCATCAGCCAATTTGGATTCCAATCGGGCGATATCGTCATTCAACTGACTTAAGCCTTCTTCAACAGCATCGTAATCCGCTTTAATGTTGATTGCCGTCGCATCAACGGCAGTCTTTTCAGCTAGAGCGGCTTTAGCCAAATCATCCCGACCTTTGCTAATAGCGAGTTCTGCCTTTGCTTCCCAATCCACGGCCTCTTTTTCCACACTGCCCAAGCGACGATTCAACTCTTTCTTGTCAGCAATGGCCCGTGCAGCGGCTGATCGAACCTCTACTAGGGTGTCTTCCATTTCCTGGATCATCAAGCGAACGATTTTTTCCGGATCTTCGGCTCGATCCAAAATCGCATTGATGTTTGAGTTAACGATGTCACTGAATCTCGAAAAAATACCCATACCTAAATTCCTTAAAGAAGATTTTCGTTTTCGTATTACTCAATGCACAGACTGTGCCAGAGTTCACGGTTCCATTTAACTCTCTGAATTTATTAGTAAAGTCTGAATATCCTCAGACCTCAGTAGTCATTTTGATTAGCGAAATTGACTAATTAATGATAAAATTGCTATTTAAACTAGTTATTTTCACCATATGGTTGCTGAAAAATCGGCCATGACCACCATCATCGGTGGAGCCCCAACGTTTCTGGCCATGATGGAGCACGTGTCCAGGGTGGCGCCCTTGACCAAACCCGTGCTGGTGATTGGGGAAAGAGGTACCGGGAAGGAGCTGGTGGCGGCTCGGGTTCACTTCTTATCCGGACGCTGGGAACAACCCTTTGTGAAGCTCAACTGTGCCTCCCTCACGGAAACCTTGCTGGATAGCGAGCTCTTTGGTCACGAAGCCGGTGCATTTACCGGGGCCACCAGTCGTCACGTAGGGCGCTTCGAACGAGCTGACCAGGGCACCTTATTTTTGGACGAACTGGCTACCATTCCTGCGCGTATGCAGGAAAAAATCCTTCGGGTGATTGAATACGGTGAATTCGAGCGAGTTGGTGGCTCAGAAACCATTGTCACCGACGTACGTATTGTAGGCGCCACCAACGCCGACTTGCCCGCCATGGCTAAGCGTGGCGAGTTCCGCCCCGATTTGTTAGACCGTCTCGCCTTCGATGTGATTGTGGTGCCACCCTTACGACAAAGGCGCGAAGACATTCTCGAGTTGGCACAACATTTCGCGGTCAACATTACCCGAGAGCTCGAGCGACCCTACTTTCCAGGGTTCACTGAGGAGGCAGCACTGGCCTTGATGGAGTATCCCTGGCCTGGAAACGTGCGGGGTCTAAAGAACGTGGTGGAGCGATCTGTCTATCGGTCTTTAGAACCGGAAGCGCTGATTTCCGAGGTTGTGTTTGACCCCTTTTCTTCACCTTATGAATTGGGACAGCTGGTAACCACTGCCATTGGCGAGGCAGCCCCCGCACCATCGAAGACAGACGCCCACACGCTGCCCGTGGATTTGAAACAACTTGTGAGCGACCTAGAAGTTCGACTCATCCATCAAGCCATGGATAGTTCACGTTATAATCAGAA
>JBCCFQ010000449.1:0-4030 GCA_039029655.1 Pseudomonadota bacterium
AAACTTAATGAACCTCATTGATATAAGCTCTCCTAAAAAGGTTATCCATAAGGATTCAGAACCCAAAAAGCCTATCTCTAATTTTTCATCTACAGCTATCGTTGAAGGAGAACGTTTGAAAGTAGGAAAGTGAGTCTGTATCAACACTTCACCTGCAACATCGCCACGGCCGGCCCGTCCGGCCACCTGAATGACGGTTTGAGCGAAGCGTTCGTTGCTTCTAAAGTCAGTTCCGAACAATCCTTGGTCCGCATCCAGAATACCCACAAGCGTCACGTTGGGAAAATCATGACCCTTGGTGAGCATTTGCGTCCCCAAAACAATGCGAACATCTCCTTTGGCCACAGCGTCTAGTTTTTCCTCCATAGCGCCATTACGTTGGACGCTATCCCGATCAATCCTCATGTTGGGATAGTTTGGAAATCTGCTTTCAAGAAATTGCTCGATGCGCTGAGTGCCTTGCCCGACAGGTTTGAGTTCGTGACTACATTGAGGACAATTAGAAGGGGGTTGGGTTTCAAAGCCACAGTGGTGGCACCGCAGGGAATGTATTGCTTGATGCAAGGTTAAGTTGGCGTCACAGCGCTGACAGGTTGCGATCCAGCCACAGTCATTGCAGAAAAGAACGGGCGCAAAACCTCGCCGGTTTAAAAACAAAAGTACCTGATTGTCTTCTGCCAAATGGGCATCCATCTTTTGCAGGAGAGGATCAGAAAACCCCTCCTGTCTAGGGTGGCGACTAAGGTCTATGAGTTTGAGGGTCGGTTTGCCACCGCGCCCGGTCCGATTGGGGAGTTCCAATCGGTGATAGTGGGGGCGCCCTACGTTTTTTAGGGTTTCCAAAGACGGCGTGGCGGACCCTAAAACGATAGGGATGCCTTGTCGTTGTGCTCGAATGACACTCAGATCTCTTGCTGAGTAGCGAAATCCCTCCTGTTGTTTAAAGGATGCATCGTGCTCTTCATCCACAATAATCATTGCGCAGTTGGACAGTGGGGCGAACACAGCGGATCGCGTGCCTAACACACAGGGTGACGCCCCCGCCTTCGCCCGCTGCCAAGCCCTAAGCCGCTCAAGGTCACTAAGACCAGAGTGCAAAACACAGAGCTCATGATTAAAGCGCTCACTAAACCGGGCCACCAGTTGTGGAGTGAGACTGATTTCAGGGACGAGTATGAGCGCCTGCTGGCCAGGCTTTAAGGCTTGTTCCAGCACCTGCAAGTAGACTTCGGTTTTACCGCTGCCAGTGACACCATGTAGCAAAAACACGCCGAATTCACTTACACCATCAACAATGGCATCCACAGCTTCAGCTTGATGCTTATTCAGGGACAAGGTGCTTGGGTTCACCGACCAAGGACCCTCAGTGGGTTGAAGCACCGGCTGTTCTTTACGAATGATTAAGCCTTTGTTCAACAGAGCTCGCAGCGCCGGTTGAAGCCCGTCGACTTGATCTCGCAGTGAGGCCAGATCTATACCAGGAGATCGCTCAATAGACTCGTATACTGCTTTTTGCTTTTTAGCCCTGCTGGATATGACACCTTGGCCCGCACTGGGGAAGAAAGCGGTCTTGAGCCAATGACTGTCGTGTCCACGCCGAAGCAAAGCGGGAAGTGCGGCTTCATACACTTCTCCGTTTGGATGGTGATAATAAGAGGCTGCCCAATCCAGTAACGCCCTATCTTCGGAATTTAGCAACGGCTCTTGGTCTAAGATTTCGAGAATAGGTTTCAGTTTGGACCGGGGGAGGTCGCTGGTGGGTCCATGTTCGGTGACGATGCCAATGTAGGTTTTTCTGCCGAAGGGCACTTTGACCCTGGCACCCACGGCCGGTAGTCCCAAAGATGGGTCCTTTGGATCTAAATAGTCAAAGGAACCGTACAAAGGGACGGGTACGGCCACCCTGATAATGCTTGGACTTGGTCCCACCGACACTCCACTTAAAGCGCCTAAGGCTACCATTAACCGCGGATCTCGCCAGTAGGGATTTTGTTCTGTGAACTTGCTCACAAAAGCTGTGGATAACCCTGTGTGTTAATTGGGGCAAAGTGCCAATAATCTACTCTGTGTGGGTTTTGGCTAGATTGCTCAAAAAAAGAGCTATTTCAGCCAAAAATCAAAAAAAACAAATACTTAGGATTCTTTGTTATTGATGAGGTTAAGTGAATTGCAGCTTGGCCGTAAAAACTAGGGGACATGTGAATAAAGGCCGTCACGGTTGTGTCAACCAAGTACGGTCCGGCGCGTTTTTATTCAGCAATATTCACGAATTTCAGACCCTATTTCGGAGGTTGGAATCAATGGTTTTCTCTTGGGCATCCGTCATCATCGCCGTATTACTCACAGGAGTGTGGGTTGCGCTCGGTTATATCGCCGGGGATCACGTTTTCGCTCAAAGGCGCGACGTCAGCTTACGTAAATGGTCCCGTCGTGTTAAAAAGTAACGCGCAGGTTTTGTTCCCATGGTTAGGAGCCTCTCATCTAGAGGAGCCCGACGTAGCCCAGGAGGACGTACAGCTGGATCAGACCCGAGCGCTGGATGGATTTCTCGCCAGCGTGGAACGCAGTGCATTTCGCATCGCGCGTTATGCGCTTCGCAATCAAGACGACGCTCTAGACATCGTCCAAGAAGCCATGATGCAGTTGGTCAAAAGCTATGGGAATCGACCCTCGGAGGAATGGAAGCCGCTGTTTTATAGAATTTTGGAAAACAAGATCCGAGATTTTCAACGCCGAGGAATGGTTCGTTCGCGGGTTATGGCTTGGTTTGGCAGCGCCACCACCGAGGATGAGCCGGAGTCATTTATTGATAGAGCACCGGATCATCGGGAACCAACTCCGGACAGACAGGTAGGTTTGGATGATGCCATGTCAGAGTTAGACCAGGCGGTCACCGATCTTCCACTACGGCAGCAACAGGCTTTTCTATTACGGACTTTAGAAGGTTTGGATGTTGCTCAAACAGCGAAAGCCATGGGTTGCTCACAAGGAAGTGTAAAGACTCACTATTCAAGGGCCCTACAAAACTTGCGTAAGCGACTGGGATAGCATTGGAATGACTGACGAAAAGCTAGATCCTCTGTTGCAGCGTATTGAGCAAGAGCTTAAGTCTGGCAATGATGGGTTGGATGGTCATGTTCTTTCTCGTCTGAATCAGGCTCGGCAAAAAGCCTTGGCCCAGCAGTCACAGCCCTGGTGGAAAGGTTTGTTTTCCTCAAGTGGCTTTGTGCCTGCGGGAACCCTGGCGGCGGTTGCGTTAGCTGCGCTGTTGTTTTTTCAACAAACGCCACAGGTGGACGTGCCAGAAGCGGTGGATGATTTCGAGGTGCTGCTGGCAGAAGAAAATTTGGATCTCTACGAAGAGTTAGAGTTTTATGTGTGGCTAGACGAATTGGAAGAGGCAAATGCCGGTTAAGAGGTACCGCACGCCGCTGGCGGTATTGGCCTTACTGTTTGGTTCCGATGTGGTTCTTGCCCAGGATCAAGAGGACATTCCAGACGACGCCTTTTTAGAATTTTTGGGTGAATGGGAATCGGACGGCGAGTGGGTTGATCCCCTAGAGTTTGAACAGTTTGAATTAGCAGAACGGGCTGACAAAGAGTGTGAGTCTACAGATCAGGAATGTATGAGCAAAAGGCGCGATAGCGATGAAAGTTAGAGTTGTATTCTTATGGCTGGTTTTGAATGTGTGTGTTGCTGGCGCGACCGCCCAAGACGTTGAGCCAATAACATGGGATTCACTCAGTCCATCGCAACAAAGCGTCCTAGAGCGCAAAGCCGACGAATGGGATCAACTCACGCCTCAACAAAGAGACAACCTGTTGCGCGGTGCGGATCGCTGGCTAAACATGTCTCAAGAAGAACGAAAAATGGCCAAGGAGCGGTTTGATCGTTGGCAAGCTCTGTCTCCGGATCGGAAACGCAACATACGGGAGAATTTCCAAAGGTTTAGAAGCTTAGATCCCACTGATCAAAAGAGATTGCGACAAAGTTATAACCGTTTTAAGGATATGTCTCCGGAGCAACGCC
>JBCCFQ010000450.1:0-4030 GCA_039029655.1 Pseudomonadota bacterium
CACCGCTGAGACGTCTGGCTGGCGAGTGGCGTGCCAAGCCACGCGCATACCCGTAGCCATGGCATCCGAAAAGCTATCAGCGGTGATTACACGGTTTGGTCGTAGATCCTTTGCAGAGCTTAACGCCAACGCCAATAGACTCGCCAGATTGCTCCGTAATTATGGTCTTGTGCCTGGCGACGCTGTCGCAATAGTGAGCAAAAATCGGCCTGAGTTCGTAGAAACGGTTTTGGCCACCGCTAGATCTGGTATCCGGATAACGCCGATAAACTTTCATCTCACTGCCGATGAGATCGGTTACATTGTTGATGACTGTGAGGCAAAGGTTTTCATTGCCGATGCGACCCTGCTTGAGGCTGTGCTCGGCGCCAGCAAACATGCTCCCCGGCTTAAGCTTTGTCTGGCGGTTGGCGGCGAACTAACGGGATTCGATGACTACGCGGACGCGATCGGCGCATTGGATGGTACTGATCTAGCTGATCCCGTACTCGGTAATCGCATGCTATACACTTCGGGCACAACCGGCCGACCCAAAGGTGTTTACAAGGAGCCATTTCCGGAAGTTGTTGTCTGGAGAGAAACGGTTTCAAAGTATCGTGCTGGAGAAGACTGTCAGTTGGTGACTGGTCCCGCGTACCATGCAGCGCCGCTTCTGATTGATGTGCTAGGTGCACTGAACAGTGGTGTTGGCATCGTTATGATGAACGGCTGGGATGCTGAGGAAACGCTACGACTAATCCAAGAACACCGGGTGACCCATACCCACATGGTGCCAACCATGTTTCACCGATTGATTCGACTGCCCGAAGAGATACGCAACCGCTATGATATTAGCTCATTGCGCTGCGTGGTACATGGCGCTGCGCCGTGTCCGGTCCATCTCAAACACGCGATGATCGATTGGCTTGGTCCAGTGTTGTGGGAATACTATGGGGCCACGGAGGGCAGCGGCGGTTTTTTTGTAGGGAGTGAAGAGTGGTTGACGAAACCCGGCACGGTTGGCAAGCCTGGTCCAGACTACGATAACCGCATTCTAGACGCAGCAGGCAACGAACTTCCTCCTGGCGAAGTAGGCACAATATATATGCGGGCACCAAAACAAGGCCGCTTTCGCTATTTCAAAGACGAGAATAAAACGACCGGTTCTTACCACGGCGATCATTTCACGCTCGGTGACATGGGTTACTTCGACAAGGACGGCTACCTTTTCCTGACTGGCCGTAGCGCCGAATTGATCATTTCCGGTGGCGTTAACATCTATCCGCAAGAAGTGGATGCAGAACTGCTAAAGCATGAAGTCGTGGCTGACGCCTGCACATTTGGGGTACCGAATGAAGAGTGGGGAGAGGAAGTGCGTGCTCTGGTGCAATTGCAGCCAACGGTGGCACAGAGCTCCGAACTCACTGATGCCTTGATGGCTTGGTGTCGCGCACGATTAGCCGGGTATAAATGCCCGCGACATATCGAGTATCGAGATGAACTGCCTCGCTCCGCGGCGGGCAAAATTCAGCGCAAAGAGATTCGTGCGAACTATTTGAGCTCAATAAGCGACTGATTAACGTCGACCACTGCATATCTTCCTGAATAATTCTGGATAGACCGGAAATTGGCAGAGCTACGTCTGCTTCCTGGAACCATGCAAGACGAGGAGACTGGCGAAGCGGGAAGGTGCTTTCCGCAGTACAGCTAATTGAGGATAAGTGAGGCGTTCTAGAAGTGAGTACCGAAAACGATCGAAAGCCGGACGATTCGCACGACCAGATCGACAGCAGGTACGCAAGATATGTGCTGTTTGTGCTCATCATCGTCTATATTTTTAACTTCATTGATCGGCAGATCATCTCTATCCTGGCAGAGGAAATAAAAGCTGATCTTGGCATAGGTGATGCTGAGATTGGCTTTCTCTATGGTACGGCATTTGCGATTTTTTACGCGGTGTTCGGAATTCCACTCGGCAAGCTCGCTGATGTATGGAACCGAAAAAGCCTGATTGCGATAGGCCTCTCGTTTTGGAGTCTTATGACAGCGCTATCAGGCTTTGCGAAAAGCTATGCTGGCCTTGCTGCCTGCCGATTCGGCGTCGGCGTTGGTGAGGCAAGTGCCACACCTGCGGCTTTTTCGATGTTATCGGACTACTTCTCGCCCAAGGTACGTGCAACGGTACTTGCAATTTACGCAAGCGGTATTTATCTCGGCGCTGGCATTGGCTTGTTTTTGGGCGGTGCGATTGTTGAATCTTGGCACATGTGGTATCCGGATGCCGCGCTGGCGCCGCTTGGGCTCAAGCCTTGGCAGGCGGCGTTTCTCGCCGTTGGTTTGCCGGGGATTTTTGTCGCTTTCTGGGTTTGGACGTTACGAGAACCCATTCGTGGCGTAAGCGACGGCTTGTTCAGTGAGCTTCATCCCCATCCGTTTAAGGCGACCCGAAGTACGTTGCTAAGTGTATTACCTGGACTGTCGATGATTGTTCTATTGCAATCCGGCGGAATTGGTGCGGTCGCTCGCAATCTCGTTTACCTGCTCATCGTTAGCCTGCTTTTCTATGGCCTTTATCTGTTGATGCCAACACCGTTGCAGTGGTTGGCGCTCGGAGTGGGTGTCTACATAACGGTTACCTGGGTGCAATATCTGAAACTCACTGATCCTGCTTGTTTTGGTATGATGTTTCGGTCAAAGGCTTTCATGCTCGTCTCAATCGGTTTCCCCAGCATCTCTTTCGTTACCTATGGCGTGACATTCTGGGCCCCGCCATTCATGCAACGCGTGCACGGTGAATCTGTTGCCGATGCTGGTCTGTATCTGGGACTTGGCGCAGCAATTGGTGGATTCGTCGGTATCGTGCTCGGCGGCTATCTCGCAGATCTGTGGAAATCTAGGACAGCCAACGCCCGCCTCTACATTGGGTTGGCGATACCCATCCTGTCATTGCCCTTTGCTTTGGGCTTTCTTTATACAGATCGTGTACTGGTCGCCTATCTCTGTAGTTTCGTCTTCAGTGCATTGTCCCCAGCTTGGATAGGCTCCGGTGCCAGTACGATCAATGATCTGGTAATGCCGCGTATGAGAGCTACTGCCTCGGCGTTTTACTTACTTATGAACACGTTCATAGGTCTGGCTCTCGGTCCTTACTTGATTGGTCAGATTAGTGACTTCAATGGCCAGACGATGGACAGTGGGAGCGCGTTACGCAGTGCGATTAGTTGGGGGCTACTCATGTTTGGCGTTAGCATGGTTTTTCTTCTTGGTGCCGTGCGGTATTTACGCCGCGACGAAGACAGTCGTGTTGAACGTGCCGTGAGTTTTGGCGAACGCCTCTAGCCTAGAAGACCTTTGTGCTCAGATTCTTGTTCTTATAGTTGCTAGGAGGTGACGGTGATAGACATCAGCCGATTGATAGCGAACCTGTCGGTCTGACACCTCACCAACCTTCCTTTCCATAGTCGACAGTTAACCAGCGTTTGATGTCCAACGAGACGGTTTTTCCATCGCCAGCCGACTGATTGGCATAGTCCTGAGCTTGCTCCTCAGGGAGATAACGTCGCGCCATTTCTAACAGTGCACCTGGTTTACTCGGACTGATCGAGACGGGTCCTTCTACACAGACATACTTGTATGGCATGGTTTCTTGTTGTACGAGAAATGTAACGACACTGCCTTCCCGTAAAAGCCTGATCTTTCTGGAGTTGTACGAAACCAAGAATGTGACCGCCTCACCCAGTGTGTAGTCATACCAAATGGGCGTTGCTAGTGGGCCCCTTTCAGTGTCATTGATAGCAATTACGCCGACATGCGGTTCTGCAAGAAAAGCTTTCCGTTCGTGTTGTGACATTGCTAAAGACATTTCTCACCGACCTTCCCGTTAACTGAAATACGCCCTTTCATCATTTCAATACCCGTGGCGTAGATTTTTTCGGTGCTGCGTGGATACCTGTCGAGTTTTTTACCGGCGGTGTTGTTTTCTGTGTACAGTCATAACCAATGGGGATACAAATACAGGTGTTTGCCACCCCACGTTGGCTGCAACCAAGAC
>JBCCFQ010000451.1:0-4025 GCA_039029655.1 Pseudomonadota bacterium
ATTGAGCAGAGTCTTCATGTTACACAGTCATGGTCTCTGATTAATGGCCCGAGTGTTGGTATGCATACCCATTCCCATAGCAACTCTGTGGTATCGGGATCTCTATACTATTGCGATCTGCCAGACCCAGTGGCGAGCATGATCTTTGACCGTAGCGTGACCTATCAGCAACTGGTTTTTTCTCCTCTCAAGGGTAAGCAAAATCTCTATAACACACCGGCTAACATAGTCACACCAAAGAAAAATGAAGTGATTTTGTTTTCTTCCAGCCTGCAGCACGCGGTTCAGATCAACGGCTCAACACAACCGAGACACTCAATTGCTTTTAATTGTTTTGTTAAGGGTAAGTTGGGTGACTATCGCGACGTGTCTGAGCTTGTTATTAGTTGAGATCTTGTTCGACTAAGATATCGCCGCCACTCATCGCCTGCTTTACTTCTTCTTCAGTATACGGTCGACAGGAGACGTTGGTAACATGCTGGTACAGCTGAAAACTCTTGTATAGCCAACGAAGAGTTCTGAAGTAAATCCCGTATCCTTTTACTTGGCAAGCCGCATCCTGCTGGGGAATGTTAGCGAAGACATTTTCTTCTGGGTAGTACATTTGCGGAAAGTAAAGGCTACTCTCTATAAGATAGAATTTGCCGTTATCCGTAGTGGTGCTGCAGGGAAGAGAGGTGCAGCCGCCAAATTGATACAGCTCCCCTGTTTCAATCTCTTGTTTGCCAGTGACGTATACCACTTCATCGAAGGCGGTTCCGTAGTAGTACAGTGCCGACAAGGCCATATGTACCAAAAGTATTAAGACGCCTGAGAAAGCGGAGCACCAGGCTAGTCTGGACATTGAGAATGTCGCTTCACCATTCTCATCAGAGCGATACGCGGCCCAACCAAACCACTTTCCGATGATTCCAAACACCCATCCTACAAAGCTGCCAATTGGGCCTAGCCACCCCATGACCGCCCGGTAACGTTGTCGCAGACTGGCTAGGAAAGGAAAGCGAACGAAAAAGTCATGTTTTTTTCTATGGCTCTCGGAAGATTGCCCAAGACTATCTACCTTGTCTTGTAAGCGTCTAGCCTTCTCAAGCAGATCGTCATTGGGTTTTTGAGTGTCGCTCATTGACTGCTGGCGATTGTTTCGCTGGGCGGATGCAGGATCACGGACTTTGTTGCATGATCGTAGTCAATAACAATATTCCCCGCCGCTTGTTGATTGAACAGCACGGTGTTTGCGATTTCTGGTTTGATCACACCTTCAATGTAACCTGTTATGCCCCTGGCGCCGGTGATTGACCTGTAGTGATCGCTACACATTTGGGACAGCGCTTGGGGTTCCACAACAATAGAAACATTGGGCAGCGTGTTTTTTACCATAGCATCTAACTTAGCGATGTCTCTGGCTGCAATCTTCTCGATGACGTCAAGATTTAAGGTTTCGAAACAAACAATGTTTCTCTTGCCGTTAAATCGCGCCAAAAACTCCGGTCTGTATTTCTCATCGAGATCCTCCATGGCAAGACTCTTCGCTACCTCAAAATTCTCCTCGGTAAGAAAGTGGGGCGTCCCAATGTTGGTGGTCATAAGGATAATGGCATCCCTAAAAGAGACGGTCAGTCCGCGGTTATCCGTAAGTCTTGCATCATCCAATATTTGTAGGAACACATTAAAGATATCGGTGTGCGCTTTTTCAATCTCGTCGAACAATATGATGCGACGAGGATTGCGACGCATTTCGTTGGTCAAGATGCCACCAGCTTCATAGCCCTCATAGCCGGGTGGAGCGCCAATGAGTTTCGCGACGGCGTGTTTCTCCATGTACTCAGACATATCAAACCGTAGTAACGCCCGTTCATCATCGAATAACTCAGCTGTAAGAGCCTTGGCAAGTTCGGTTTTTCCCACTCCTGATGGCCCGAGGAACATAAAAGACGCCTGCGGTCGGTTGGGGCTTTGTAGGCCTGCGCGGGCTACTCGAACTTGATTGGCGAGTTTGGAAATGGCCTCGGGCTGTCCAAACACGCGCGCGGACAAGTTCTCGTCGAGGCTTTGTAATTTTGCTCGTTCGTCTTGGGTAAGCTTGCTGACCGGAATCCCCGATATGCTGCTGAACTCAGATAAAACATGTTCTTTGCTTAAGGCGAGCATGTCGTTGATCTCGCCCGTCAAGGCTTCGAAGTCATTCTTGTTTCGATCGACCTCTTTTTGAAATTTTGAAATCTGTTGTTTGATTTCTATGGTGGCCTCCGTATCGTACCCCGCTGCCGATGTTCTGGCGGCAAATGATACAAACGACTTAGGTTCTTTTTCTTCGGACTCTTCCAGGTTGGCGTTGCGTTCCGCCTCCTCTTCAAGCTGCTCCTCTAATTCGTTCTCAAGAGCACGGATAGCGTCTTCACCCTCCCTTAGTTCACTGAAGATCCGCTTGATTTCCGTTTGACGGGTTTGCCATGCTTGTCGCATGTTCGACACTTGTTTGTGTAAGGCGTCTACCTCGTCTGTGCCGTTCTCTTGTGCAGTTGCCAACTGTTCTTGTAATCCGTCAAGTCTTGGATCTTGAGCGTGGGCGTCTAGTCGATAAGAAGTGAGGGCCCGGTCCAAAAGGGTTAGGGTGCGTTCGGGTTGTGCTCGACTCAATCCCAGGTCTCTTATTCGATACTTACTGGTGACCTCGATGGCAGTTTCGATGGCTTCCGCCTCAATGCGTATCTTATGGTGGGCGTTCAACCGCGTCTCCGCAACACTGTTTACGATATCAAGCAATAGGTCTTCATCAGGTTCGTTGATATCCAGCATGGTGTAGCTTTCTTGCATGTCCGAATGACACTTGAGAATTGCTTCTAAATCTTGATCACGGGCCTCCATAATCACCTGAAATTTTTTCTTCTTCAGGGCCCGCATTAGCGCGTTGATTAGATGAGTACAGCCATTGTTTCGTGCGGCCTCGATAAAGTCACGCATATCCTCCAAGACCAACACCGAGTCCGGCGTTCGAGAGAGCGTTCTGAGGGCCTTATTAAATCCCTCATTAATATTGGTGGGGTCGCCTGATGAGAAAAGCCCATCGCCATCTAACCAAAAGAAACGCTTACTGACGATATCGAAGGGCGTATCAGGCTTTTTCTTGCTTTCTTGCAGTCCCAGACATATGGCGGAGCATCCCACACCTCCGGCACCGATGAGCAAAACGTTGTTGGCACGTTTACGCATCAGGATGGCCGTGAGTTTCTTTAGCACTTCCGCACGACCAACCAGTTCGAAGTTTGGAAACTGTGTTAAGTAGTCATGACCACGAATCAGATGATCATGGGTAACATCCGTCATTTTTGACATGCTTTATCCCTCTTTTGGCAATCCCAAGTCGTTATTTCGAATGTGCTTACATATTCAAACGACCAAATGGATTATCGTCTCCATCTGTGGAATCTTCAGAGGGTTCAACTTTGGGTTCTTCGCCTTGCATGACTTCAGCGCCAACGGCAACAGCGTCTTTAACCGCCGCGCCGACTTCTTGAGCAGTTTTCTCCAGCTCAGCCAGATTTTCCCGCATCTCTTCGTACCCTTCTCTGCTGATGTCAGTGGCAGCGCGCGCGATCTTTCCGTAGCTTTCAAGTTCTTCGATGGCTTTCATCAAGGCATCGTTTTCCTGGCTAATGCCCATAGCGTTTTTGATGGCTTCTTTCTGTGCCATACGATTGGTTTGCTCGTTCATGCGCTCCAAGGTCATTTGGGCAACCTCGGATGATTCAGAAAGAGCGGCCATAGATACACCTTGTAGCACGGTGCTTAAGCGGCTGGCCACGCCAGATACACCCTTGCTATTTAGACTTCTGGTTTTTGCCACCTGACTGTTATTAGAATCCTTCATGGACTTAATGCGGTAGCTCTCTGCCGTAAGGTCACTGAAAGTACCCAAGGTATCGACTTTGGCTGCAGTCAAAGAAGTGACATGTTCCTCAACCGCCATCTTGTCGTTTTCACGCTTCATTTGAGCAATACTACTTTCGTCATCTGGTGCATTGATC
>JBCCFQ010000452.1:0-4022 GCA_039029655.1 Pseudomonadota bacterium
TCGGGCTTCGGGCTTCGGGCAAGAGAGTAACCACAACATGGACAACTCCTAGCCTATATCTGGAGACCTGAGGCCCGAGGTCTGAAGCCTGAAGTCACAAGACACAAACGCAGCCCCACCCATCAACCAGTCCCAATCAAGCCCTGCGTCTCACCTTGTCCATAACCACCACCTTGCTGGCGTCCCCAAAGCGGCTCGTAACCTCTTTTTTCTTTCGGCGACTTACAGGAAGTTGAAGACCGTTCGACATTTCGCACAGTAACAACTGACCCTTCCGGTTCAGTCTCCTAATGTGGGCAAACGAGGCCCAGTGGGATCGATGTATCAGAATTCCGGTGTCACCGAGGACGTCGGCGGCCCTCTTCAAACTGTAGAGCACCATACATTTCCCTTGAGTGGTATGAACGTGCAAATAATGTAAGTCGGCGGACAACGCGACAATATCCCTCCCCAATGCTTCAGGCAGCAAGGAAAAGAACTCTTCTGCATCATTGGTAGCTATGACTGCAGGGGAACCACCTGGTGGAACGGTTGGGCTTGGGGGTTTGGCATTGCCACCGATGATTGGTTTTTGCAAGAACAAGGGAAGGTTGATGGCAAGCCAGGCGCTCAAAAAAACTGGAGTAACCTCGATGAACTCCGCAATAACCGCCTGGAAAGTTCCCCGATTTGCAAAGTGGTCCAACCAGTCATCCGGCATCTCCGTGACAGCTGGCATGTAGGCTTCGACTATTAGATATACCGGGGCCAACAGAGCGGCCCCAGCAAGACCGGTCACAAAAAAGCCGACGACGCCCATCTTAAACGAATGCAATCGAGCCCAAACGTGACTCACAACCACCAGACCGACCAACCCAAGTCCTATCTGTAGAGTCCAGAACAAGAACCTTTGAAAAGTGGTAAACCCTGACGTGCTTTCTGGTTTCACAAAGACAAATAACGCAATCAAGACGACCGCTACAATCGGCAGCGTCCGGGATAACGAAGCGACCCCTAATACGGTTCCATTGCATAGTGTGATTGATTTCATTTTGACTGATCACTCAAAATCGATAAAACACCGAAACTCCAGCTTCTGCCTCGAAATCGTCCAGAGCAATTGGGCTATCACTGATGCTGTTGTCATACTTTTCATAACCCATCTCGGCTACAAGTTGCCAGTGGGTTGCAAGGTCCCAACGCCCGACCACTTGAATGCCCAGTGACCTGTAACCACCAGACAGGTCCGTTTCTGGGAGCCCTGAATCAAGACTCTGTTGAGTGGTTACGCCAAAGTCCCGGTTAAAAAAAGCGCTACTGCCAAACGTTGCAAATACAAAGGCTTCAACGCCATTGCCTGAAGGGTTTGCACCAAAGAAGTGTCCAGCCGCCAAGACCCCCAAGACACCAATATCACCGTCACCGGCCATGACCCGAGCACCGAGCCAATTTGACCAATCAGTGCCAAACCCCCTGCGAGCTTCAAACATAAGGGTCCACTCATCCTCTACATCGCCGAGGCCCGCAAGCGCTGGGGACTCCGATTCTTCTCGATCACCCTCCAAACGCAGCCCGGCTTGAATAAGCCAAGAATCAGCTATCTTGGAGCGCCAACCCAGTTCCGGCCCGTTCAAAAACCAAAACTGATTGCCGTTCCGGTATTGCACAACGGCGCCCGGATCCAGTTCCACACCATAGTCATCGGAACCGTCATATTCTGTTTCGTATTCCAACCCCAATCCGATGCCGAAAGACCAACCATCCTCTGTGGTTAGATCGGGTACGGAAGGTGACGGAAAGAGTGGATCGGAAAAAACCACACCAGGTGTAGCTAAGAAGAATAGCAAGCAAAACTGTTTCATTGAAAGTCTCCTGTTCGAGATCACAAAAGAATGTGATGCTTAAGCTAGAGATTTTCTTTCGCTACTTCATTTACTTATGTACGGACGGTCGAAGTTTTGAATGAGCGGCGTGTGGTGGTTGACTACACCAGTTAGGGTGGATGTCGCAGGAAACTGATGGAGACGACTCTTGGCGCTCTGGACTCTAGGCTCTAGGCTCTAGGCTCTAGGCAATGAATGGCTAACCCTCTAGGGCCTAGAGTCTATAGCCTAGGGCCTTTTCCCCCCGCTACCGCCGCCGTATAAACCACATCCGTAGAAGAATTCAACGCCGTCTCGGCAGAATCCTGCAAGATACTAATCACAAACCCCACCGCCACCACTTGCATGGCCACGTCATTAGGGATGCCAAATAGACCGCAGCTCAATGGAATAAGGAGTAGAGAACCACCTGCCACACCAGACGCCCCACCTGCAGACAAGGCAGCAATCAAACTCAACAACAAAGCGGTTGGCATGTCCACGTCAATGTTAAGCGTGTGAGTGGCAGCTAGGGTTAAGGTTGTAATGGTAATCGCGGCACCGGCCATATTGATGGTGGCACCCAATGGAATGGACACCGCGTAAGTATCACGAGGTAAACCCAGTCGTTCGCAGAGACTTAAGTTCACGGGAATATTGGCGGCCGAGCTTCGGGTAAAAAACGCGGTGACACCACTCTCTCTCAAGGCCGTCAGCACCAACGGATAGGGATTGCCGCGGGTTAGCACCCACACGATGAGTGGATTCACCACCAGAGCCATAAACAACATGCACCCCAACAAGACTGAGAGAATTCTTGCATAGTCCCCCAACACCGATAGTCCAGAAGCCGCTAGATTTCCAGCCACCAAACCAAAAATCCCCAAAGGCGCCGTGCGAATCACCACTCTGACGATCGCGGTAATCCCATCGGACAAATCCTTAACGGCCTTGCGCGTGCTATCGGCAGCACCTCTTAACGCGAAACCCAGCGCCGCACCCCAAACCACCAAAGCAATAAAGTTACCATTGATCAGCGCACTGATCGGGTTGTCCACCAACTTAAACAGCAGATTGTTCAAGACCTCAGCGATTCCTTGGGGTGGCTGAATAGCCACATCCGCCACAGTTAGGGTCAGTGTGGTTGGAAAAAACGTACTCATTAATACGGCGATGAGAGCCGCACTGAACGTCCCCACCAAATAAAGAATGAGGATGGGTCGCATATGGCCATGGCCACCGGATCCCTGATTAGCAATGGCCGCCGCAACCAAAACCAAAACCAGTACCGGGGCCACCGCCTTGAGGGCCTGGACAAACAGGTTACCCAAAATCATGGCCGCGCTGGCCCATTGGGGGTTGATCAAGGCCAACACGACGCCTGCCACGATTCCGACGCCTATTTGTAACACGAGGTTTCCGCTTGCGATGCGCTGCAACAATCCGGTCATGGGTTTTTCTTCTTATATATAAGGGTAAGCGGCAGTCACTTTGGCTTTTTTGGCTCGGTTAATCAAGCGCCTTGCCTCGGTTAAGTCACTGTTTTTCCAGAAGCTACTACAATTAGTAGAAAAAGTTTGAACGATTTCCCCCGGGTTGGCGCTTTTGAAGTTAAGCAAAACCCTACGGGGAGGAAGAAAAATGAAACTAATCCATCGACTTTCACATATGGCTAGATCCGTTCTTAATTTGATCAAGTCAGGTTCAGCGCCGTTTCTCGCGTTTTGTCTGGGCGCCGTCCCATTGGTGTCCCAAGCGGGATTTGAAGACAACGACAGAATCCGAGACATTCAAACAGGCTTAGGCGTGGCCCATAACGTGGCCTACCCCTCATCCTTCTTTCCTTTACCCATAGGACTAGCACCGGGTGCCGTTACCTATGCAACCAACTTAGGCTTAAAGTACGTGCCTCCGGTTTTGGAACAACCCACAGAGCGCTATCGACTGCCAAATACCCCCGATCAATGTGGCTATGTGTTGTCCCATGATCGTCCTTCGCAACAGTTGTATCAGGATTACCTACATTTGCTAATCAACTTTGATAATGACTTTGGCGAACTGGGTAGACCCAATGTGGAACACTGGAATACCGATGTACAGGTGGACTTAAGCTATCGAGGCGAGCCCTTCGACCAAGATGTTTATGTTTTGCCTTCTGGCAGGAACAACTTTCATTGGAAA
>JBCCFQ010000453.1:0-4014 GCA_039029655.1 Pseudomonadota bacterium
GGTAGAAATAGAGGAGTTAACTAGAACGTCCTCGCCAAATGCACCTCCTAATGCGACGAACAGGGGTACGTTTAGACGCTTTGCTTTTATGTCCCAAAGGGCTATGTCTAGAGCCGACTTAGCATAGAGATGCCCGGGAAGTTGGATATCCATTTTTTGATTGAGATAGTCAATGTGCAAAGGGTCTTCTCCCAATAGCACGTCGGCGAGGAAGGGCATAGCAGCTCTCGCGCCGGGACCAAAACCTGGAATATAGGTGTGCCCCCAGGGGCAAGATTCACCCCATCCTATTGTGCCGTCGGAACAGATAACTCGAACGATGGTGGAGTCCAGCACTTCAAACTTAAGTCGACCACCCGCCAGCCAGTAGGGCTCTTTAAACTCTAAATCTTTATGCCAGACCTCAATGGATTGAATGTGAGTCACTTAGATCTCCACGACAATATTGCCAACATGGGACTTTTCGATAAACGCGGTTTGCGCTTCTCTTAAGTTCTTCAGGGGGTAAGTCTTAGCCAGCATGGGTTTGACTTCGCCGCGCTCGATATAACCCACTAGATCTGCAAAGA
The DNA here is from genome assembly GCA_039029655.1 of Pseudomonadota bacterium. Taxonomy (GTDB): domain Bacteria; phylum Pseudomonadota; class Gammaproteobacteria; order Steroidobacterales; family JBCCFQ01; genus JBCCFQ01. Next base: position 570 of record JBCCFQ010000453.1, read on the forward strand.
TGCCTGGAGGAACAATGGTCGCTCCGGTGAAAGTTAGGTCTCTAAGGTAAAACGTCCTTAAGTCCATATTGACCATGGGCCCAGCAATGGCCCCGGCACAGGTATAACGACCCTTTCTCTGAAGCACATTGATGAGCTCAGACCAATAGTCACCACCCACCACATCGGCCACGACGCTTACTGTGGGTTTTCCTATTGATTCGGTTAGACATTGAGCCAGATTTTCAGGGGACCGGTTCAGTAAGACTGTTGGTTTGTACTCACGCAGCTCCTCATGTTTGGTTTCACTGGCCATGGCTACCGTTTGGCCCCCTCTACGGTTGGCCAGCTGAATTAGGGCAGACCCAACGCCACCCGAAGCGCCACTGATCAGCACCGTATCGCCAGCTGCAACATTGGCTCGATTTAGCATGTTTTCCGCCGTGATGTACGAGGTTGCGAAGGTGGCTAGCTCTGTGTCGGTGAGATCGCTTTTGACGGAATGGACCTGTCGCGAGCTAACAGATACATACTCGGCGTATCCGCCGTCACACTCTGATCCAAAATACCCGCACTTGTCGTAGTTATCAGGATCACTCCAGTCCCGTAACCAGGTGTCGATCATGACTCTTTCTCCAAGCAGACTCGATGGCGCGTTATTGCCCAAAGCAACAACTCTGCCTACGGCATCGGCTCCTTGAATTCGAGGAAACGTAACTGCTGCACCTCCCCAGGTGCCATCCTCATCGTCGGCGTCTTGAAATGCCTCTCCCGTAGTAGCGTCAGACACACCCTTGGAATACCAAGCCGTTCGAGTATTTACGTCAGTGTTGTTTAGACCACAGGCCCCAATTTTGATCAGCACTTCGTGATCTTGCACGGTTGGTGTTGGCCATTCCTCATGAAATTCGAGTTTGGACAAATCCCCGTGGCCCGTGAGCACCATGGCGCGCATTGTCTTAGGAATGGTCAAGTTTTGCCTCGTGGTAACAAATTTTTTGGATCATACGCTGACTCACCTAGCACTTGTGCCGGTCTTTTTTCACCCATGATCATCACCTCCAGGTTTGTGCCAGGATCTGAACAGTCAGGCGCGATATAGGCGAAGCCCAAATTGACTCCAACAGTGTGGCCATAAACCATGGAGGTTGTGGAGCCAACCTGACGTCCATTATGGAACACGGCCTCGCCGCCGTTGCCGTCACTCTTGCCGTTGGGTTCTATTTCTAAGTACGCGCAAACCCACTTTTTAGTTTGGTTCATTGATCCAACAGTAGCGGACTTTCCAAGGAAGTCACCCTTATCCAGTTTGACGAATCGCATCACGTCCGCTTCGGGTAACGTCACTTCATTGGTGAGTTCCCCGGCGCCTTTGAATCCTTTCTCCATACGCATAACATTCATAGCAAAAGAACCATAGTCAACGATGTCATAATGGGTTCCGACCTCCCACACAGCATCATATAGTTCCTTCATACCACTTCTGTCGCCATGAAACTCCCAGCCAAGTTCACCCGCGTAGGACATACGCAAGGCGAGCATTGAGTGGCCAGCGATGGTGATTTGCTGCGCTGTTAACCACCTGAACGCATCGAAGGACAGAGAGGTGTCGGTCAGTTGTTCAAGTACCTTTCGGGACTCTGGGCCCTGTAGGGTCATTGCTGAGTACCGATCCGAGAGATTGGTGATCTCAACCTTCTTCTTCTCCACAAGACTGGTCAGGTGATCCAACAAACGTTGTTCAAAAAAAGCAGCGCAGGCTAAGTAATAGCTTGTGCCAGATTGACGAACAATGGTTAGTTCAACTTCAATGCGGCCTCGTCGATTCAGCATATGGGTGAGTATGATGCCGCCGTTTCTCTTGGGGAGGGTGTTGGCTATCAAGCTGTCTAAAAATTCAGACGCTTCTTGACCCGACACCTGCACTTTTGTAAAAGCCGATATATCCATGACGCCAACTCGTTGACGAACACCCTCAACCTCTAGTGCCACCATGTTGTGTACGGCGTTTCGTTGAAAAGAGTAGTGGTCGTGTTGAGGGAGTCCTTTTTTTGCAAACCATCGTGGTCTCTCGTGCCCGTATACTTCTTCAAACACGGCACCCTTGGCGAGGTGAAGCTCATACAGGGGGCTGGGCTTTATGGGTCGCCCCTCCAAACGATTAAAGTGTGGAAAGGGGATTTCATGACGCAGGCAATAATCTTCTTTTGCCTTGAGAACTTGCCAATCTTTTGTTGCGTAGTGACCAAAACGACGGGGGTCAAATTCGCGCATGGATATATCGGCAGCCCCATGCACCATCCAGCGTGCTAGTTCCCGAGTTAGACCCGGGCCCCAGCCAATGCCGATTTGTGTGCCACAACAACACCAGTAGTTGTCAACACCAGGTGCGGGTCCAATGAGAGGATTACCGTCAGGTGGGTGAGAGATAGCACCATGGACTTCTTGTTTAATACCTAGTTCCGAGAAAACTGGCATTCGCTCCAGGGCGTTTTCGAGCCATGGCATGACTCGTTCGTAATCAGGTTCGAATAGTTCGTTTTCCGCATCCCATGGACAATGATCAATCCAAACCGCATTTGGATTTTCTTTTTCGTAGATACCTATGAGTCCCGACTTCTGTTCCATCCTTATGTAACCCGATACCAGTCGATCGTCTCTTACAACAGGCAATTCATGTTGCAGATCCAAAAATTCCCTAACGGTGTCGGTAATAAAGTAATGATGGGTCATAGAGGTCATGGGTAGTTGTAAGCCACTCCATTCCCCCATTTGTCTGGCGTAAGTGCCGCCAGCATTCACAACGTGGTGGCACACAATATCGCCGTGCTCGGTACTGACACACCATTCCCCTGAAGGAGTTTTTTGTATGTTGGTTGCACGGCAACGACGAATCACTTTGGCCCCTAATTGCCGTGCACCTTTTGCCAATGCCTGTGTGACGCCGGACGGGTCTACGTGACCATCGTCCGGTGTGTGTAACGCACCTAACACGCCGTCTAAGTTGTAGAATGGATGTAGCTCCCGAATTCGCTTGGGGTCCACCATCTCCATGTTAAAACCCAGAGAGTTTCCAACACTGATGGTTTGCAACAACCAATCCATTTCGTCTTCACAGTAAGCTAGACGCAGGGAGCCACAACCATGCCAAGTCACAGACTGGCCGGTTTCCCTCTCCAGAGTTCCCGAGTAGAGGCCAATGTTGTAGTCCACACACTTGCCCAGACCATAGCTGGATGTTGAGTGTGTGATCTGACCTGCAGCGTGCCAGGTTGACCCAGAAGTCAGTTGAGCCTTTTCCAATAACACCACGTCGGTCCAGCCCTCGTGGGCCAAATGGTAGGCGATACCGCATCCCATGATGCCGCCACCCACCACCACAACCCGGGCGGTGGAAGGTAATGCACTACTTGGTTGGTTCAATGGCGTATTCTCAAGTCTTAACTCGTGGACAGAGTAATCGTAC
>JBCCFQ010000454.1:0-4014 GCA_039029655.1 Pseudomonadota bacterium
CATGATTTTGCGAATCAATCCATTGCCGCCGCGATAATGACCTAAGCCGCCGCTGCCCTGTCTTATGGAGAACTCTTCTATTCTTACAGGGTACCGTAGTTCGAGGACTTCCGGATCGGTCAATCGGGAGTTGGTCATGTGTGTCTGAACACCCGAAGCACCGTGGAAACCTTCGCCTGCGCCTGCGCCCCCTGCAATGGTTTCGTAGTACTGATAACGTTCGGCACCAAAGGTCAGGTTGTTCATGGTGCCTTGGGAACCCGCTAGAGCACCCAGACATCCCAGCAAAGCGTCCGTGATGCACTGTGAAGTCTCTACATTGCCTGCCACTACGGCTGCCGGTGGCGACGGGTTAAGGAAACAGTCCGTTGGTAGTTTGATCTCAATCGGGCGAAGACATCCTGCGTTCAGTGGGATGTTGTTCTTGACCAAGCTTCTAAACACATACAGTGCCGCGGCCTTTGTCACCGCGACGGGTGCGTTGAAATTATTTTTGGACAGACCCGACGTGCCGGAAAAGTCAAGCGTCACCGAGCGAGACTCCCGATGGATAGTCACTCTTACGCAAATTTTCAGACCATTGTCTAACTGTGTTTCGAAGCTACCGTTGTGGAAGTGCAAAATAGCTTGCCGTACGGACTCTTCTGCATTGTCCTGGATATGCTGCATATAGGCTTGAACCACATCAAGCCCATAGAATTTGGTGATTCGTAAAAGCTCTTGGGCACCCTTGGCATTGGCGGCAATTTGCGCTTTCAAATCTGCGACGTTTTGTTCGGGGGATCGCGCCGGGTAAACACTATTGGCAAGTTGTTGTAGCAAAACTCGTTCGCGAAACTCGCCCTGATCTACCAATAGAAAATTCTCGAATACAACGCCTTCCTCGGCGATGGACTTGCTAAAGGGCGGCATAGAGCCCGGTGTGATGCCGCCCACATCAGCATGATGTCCACGAGATGCAACGAAGAATTGTAAACTTCCTTGGTCAAAAACGGGTGTTATCACTGTTATATCAGGTAAATGAGTGCCGCCCTGGTAAGGCGAATTGAGCATGTAAACGTTGCCGGGAATCACGCTGTTGCGCGCCAGTACAGCTTTAACGCTTTCGCCCATGGAGCCCAAATGGACGGGCATGTGTGGTGCGTTTGCTACTAATTCTCCTTGTTTTGAAAACACAGCGCAGGAAAAGTCTAGACGCTCTTTGATGTTCACCGAGTGGGCGGTGTTTTCTAACACGCTGCCCATCTGTTCGGCGATATTCATAAATAGATTGTTGAACACTTCTAGCAGTACAGCGTCTACCTGGGTGCCCAGCCCTTCTTTCTTTAGTAATGGCTGGCTGCGTTCAAGTAGCAGTTGCCCTGCGTTATTAACTCGTGCGCACCAACCTGGTTCAACCACAACTGTAGTGGCATCCTCCAGAATAAGGGCTGGCCCATGAACCAAAGATTGCTGAGACAGCGTTGTGCGTGAATAAAGGTTTGCTGGTTGAATACCGTGCTGCGTCACCACGGGGCGCTGGTCCAGTGGCGTGGCCTCGCCTAAAATGGATTCACTGTTATGTGTGTCTACTTCAGGTGCTGGGATTCTCGCTTCGATACATAAGCGCTCGAGTTCGACGGTTTTGTCATATTGGGTAAAGCCGAAAAAATCCGTGTGAAGTTTGTGAAACTGTTCAAGCATCTGCGATGGGTTGGTGTAGGGCACTTCTAATGATTTGTCGCTTCCCTGAAAACGCAGAAACGCGGTTTCCGTAGTCAAGACTTCTCTCTCTGAAATCGACTGATCTTGAATCGCGTTTTTCGCTTTTTTGACTAGATCCTCTAAGACCGGAACGGCTACTAGAGCGATGTTTTCGTCAAGGGGTACTGCGAGGGTCTGGTGGGCGATAGCGCTAATGTCTGCCATGCCTATGCCATAGGCCGATAAGACGCCTGCTAGTGGATCAATAATGATCTGCTCGATACCCAATTCGTCAGCAACTAGGCAGGCATGTTGTCCTCCCGCACCACCAAAGCAACATAGCACGAAGTTCTTAGGATCAAGTCCCCGTTGCAGTGAAATCTTCTTGATGGCATTGGCCATCTCCAATACCGCAATTTGTAAAAATCCGAGAGCTAGTTCGCGCGGAGACTTTCCCTTGTCTTGTGGCGACAGGGTTTGTGATAGCTCGTCAAATTTTTTCTCAACGGTTTTTTTGTCCAGTTGTTCGTCACCGCCAGGACCGAAAAACTTTGGAAAGTAATCCGGCTGTATTTTGCCAAGCAATATATTGGCATCGGTTACGGTCAGTGGACCCCCTTTGCGATAGCTTGCAGGTCCTGGGTTTGCCCCTGCTGACTCCGGGCCCACCTGGAAGCGTTCGGATTCATATCTGAGAATGGACCCGCCGCCGGCAGCAACGGTATGAATTTGCATCATGGGTGCACGTATGCGCGTCCCCGCAACAATGTTGTCCACAGTACGCTGATATTTGCCATCGTATAACGCAACATCAGTACTTGTACCGCCCATGTCAAAGCCGATCAGCCTCTTTAGTCCGGCCCTTTCACCGGCTTTGACCATCCCGACCACGCCACCGGCAGGACCACTCAACACGCTGTCCTTGCCGCGAAAGCGGTCAGCGAAAGTAAGGCCGCCATTGCTTTGCATAAACAAGAGTTTTTGACGGTGCTTATCGACAGCGCCCAGTTTGGACCTAACTTGGTTCACATATTTAGCCAAAAGCGGGGACAGGTAGGCATCGGCTACCGTGGTGTCGCCGCGGCTGACCAATTTGATCAGCGGACTCACGTCATGAGACAACGAAATTTGGGTAAACCCAATATTCGTCGCCATGGAGGCGACGATTTTTTCGTGCTCCGGATTTAGATAACTGTGGATAAAGGCACAAGCCAAGGATCTGAAACCCTGAGCATAAGCGTCTTCAAGTAACGACTGAGTCTGTGTGGCATCGATCGCCTGAATGACGTTACCCGCTGCATCCAAACGCTCGTTAACCTCTTGAACTTTTGCGTACAACATAGAAGGGCATTGGATATTCAATGCAAAAATATCAGGGCGATGTTGATACCCGATCTTGAGTGCGTCCTTGAACCCGCGGGTAACCAACAGAAATGTCCGTTCCCCTTTTCTCTCCAGTAAGGCGTTAGTGGCCACCGTAGTGCCCATTTTCACACTGGCAATTTGAGCCATATCTATGGCTTGATTCTGAGAAAGCCCTAACAGCGTGCGGATGCCTTCGATGGCTGCATCTTCGTAGTGTTCGGGATTCTCAGACAAAAATTTCTGGGCGAGTATGTGTCCGTTTGGATGACGGGCGACTACATCGGTAAACGTACCACCCCGGTCTATCCAGAACTGCCATTTGTCCATGGACAAACCTATCCCCGTTCTGAGAATCGATTGAAGGCGGAAATGGTATCGACGATGGGATCCAAGTTGCCTTGCAGAATAGAGTCGCTTAGATACCTTGCCTCTTCCTCATAAAGGTCCTCGCTGACATCCTTGTGCCATGCTCGCGGTTTACCGTTTTCACCGTTGTTCCACCGATAGCCCCTAGCCTTAAGGGTGTCTTTTGCTTCAAAAGGAGCGCCCACCGCCCATACCCTGTAACTTTTTCTTCTGGCTTCATCCAGTAAGACTTTGAGCGCAAATTCGCCCTTGGGTTGTAATGTGCGGCTTAGGATTTCAAGTCCGGCACGGCAGTCGGTTTCTGCTCGATGACCGTGGAAAAAAAAGCCTAAACGATAGGCGAGATATTCCAGCTTAGCGCTTTCAAAGCCTAGGCTACCCCAGGGTATCTGTGTCAGAGAACAAGCCCAAGCTTTTTGTTCAAATGATGCCCATCGTTGTTCGACAAAAGGGCGGTCGAACCGTGCGTTGTGGGCAATAACAACAGCGGCATCGCTAATGATACGGTCGACCTCATCATCATCAATGCGCTGATTTTTCAACATCTCATCGGTGATACCAGTGATACCAACGATCTCAGGATCAAGGGGTTTGTTTGGA
>JBCCFQ010000455.1:0-4013 GCA_039029655.1 Pseudomonadota bacterium
CGGCCGTTAGCGCATTGAACAAAGTGGATTTTCCAACATTGGGCAGCCCAACGATGCCACACTTAATCGCCATTGCTTGCCCGCCAACTAGTCTTTTTTGGTTTCATCATTAGATTCTTTGGATTTCTTTTCGCGGTTGTGAAGTTTGTGAGTGGCACGCTGCAAACCTTTGTCCAACAAAATCGGCATTGCATCGGCTCCATCATTGATGGCATCCATAATCAGGTCTTCTTGATCCCGACTGGCTCTGCCCAACACGTGGTTCGTGACTCTTTCTTTGCTTCCAGGGTGACCCACACCAACCCTGAGTCGAATAAAGTCTTTACCCACATGTGCAATGGTACTTCTCAAGCCGTTGTGCCCCCCATGTCCACCCGCTTTTTTGAAGCGGATAATACCGGTGGGCAAATCTAATTCGTCGTGAACCACCAGGCATCGGCTTGCTGGTATTTTTTGATAGTCCAATAGTCCGCGGATGGCGCGGCCACTGTCATTCATGTAGGTGGTGGGCTTGAGTAACCAAACACCGTGTCCGTCAATATTGATTCGACAAACTTCGCCGTGAAATTTCTTCTCTTGACGAAAATTGCTCGAATAGCGACGGCTCAGGACATCCACAAACCAAAAGCCGGCATTGTGCCGATCCATCAGATGTTCTGCACCCGGATTTCCTAAACCGACTATGACTTCTATAGATTCGTCTTTCATGATCAATGAGGGCCGCACACGGCGGCCCTTAGTCTTTGATTAAAACCCTGAGGCTGTTTACTCAGTGGGTGTATCGTCTCCACCGTCGGAGGGAGCGTCAGCTGCGGGCTCGTCGCCTTCAGCCGCTTCTTCTGCGCCTTCCTCGATTTCTTCAACAACCTTCACTCGGGCAATAGAAACCACCTGGTCTTCTGGTGAACCACCAGCAATCTCCACACCTTCGGGCAGTTTGACGTCTGAAATGTATAGGGACGCACCCAACTCAACTTCAGCGACGTCGACCTCAATGTACTCCGGCAGATTCTTCGGTAGCACCGAGATCTCGAGTTCGGTTAGGTTGTGGAAAACCGTGCCGCCTTCTTGCTTAACACCAACGGCGATGTCTTCGTTTACAAAGTGCAGCGGTACCGACACACGGATTTTCTCACCAGCAACGACGCGTTGTAGATCCAAATGCATGATGACGCGTTTGGCAGGATGACGCTGAATATCTTTTAAGATCGCGTCCTGATCTTCGTCACCCACTTTAACGTTCAAAATACTGGAATAAAAAGCCTCGTTTTCCAGCTGATGGATCAACGCTTCATGATTTACGCTCAAAGAACGGGGCTCTCGACCACCACCGTACATAATGACCGGAACTCGTCCGGTACGACGCAGGCGGCGGCTCGCACCCTTCCCCTTGTCGTCACGGAATTCCGCAACCAATTCAAATTTTGCAGCCATTGCAAATTCTCCTAGTTAACAAAACAAATCCATCGATTCGCGACCAAATCGATGAGTACCTTATCCTCACTATTCGAGGAACATAGAGCTGACCGACTCTTCGCCACTAATCCGACGAATGGTTTCCGCCAACAAGCCCGCTATAGACAACTGTCTAATGCGATCACAAGACTTCGCTTCTTCTCCAAGTTGAATGGTGTCTGTCACCACTAACTCATCCAAAACGGAGTCTTTAATTCTTTGTACAGCAGGACCGGACAAAATGGGATGGGTCACATAGGCCACCACCCTTTTTGCACCTTCGTCCTTCAATGCCTTCACCGCTTGGCACAAGGTGCCGGCGGTATCAATCATGTCGTCGATGAGGACACAGGTCTTACCCGACACCTCACCGATAATATTCATCACCTTTGACTCATTAGCCTTTGGTCGACGTTTGTCGATGATCACTAAATCCGCATCATCCAACCGTTTTGCCAAAGCCCGAGCCCGGACCACTCCGCCAACATCGGGTGATACCACCACCAGATCCGGATACTTTTGGTTATATACGTCGCCCAGCAAAACGGGTGATGCATATACATTATCTACCGGGATATCAAAAAATCCCTGTATTTGATCCGCGTGCAAATCCACCGTTAATACACGATCAATGCCTGCACCCCGGATCATGTTCGCCACCAACTTAGCGCTGATGGGCACCCGGGTACTCCGGGGACGACGATCCTGTCTGCTGTAACCGAAATAAGGAATCACCGCAGTGATTCGCTTTGCCGAAGCACGCTGGCAGGCATCGGCCATCACCAACAACTCCATCAAACTGTCGTTTGTGGGTGGTGAGGTTGGCTGAATCAAGAAAACATCCGCGCCGCGAATATTTTCCATTAACTCAACATTCACCTCTCCGTCACTGAATCGGCCGACATGTATTCGGCCCAAACGGGTCTTCAAATGCCGAGCAATACTAGTGGCTAGGGGTAAATTGGCATTACCCGAAAACAGCGATAAGAATTCCAAAATTCCACCCCACGGTTGATCAATGGACGGTTACACCTGTCCCTGACCTTTGGTCGTCGAGATGGCTGGGGTGGCAGGATTCGAACCTGCGCATGACGGGATCAAAACCCGTTGCCTTACCACTTGGCTACACCCCAGCAACTACCCCGAAAACCCAATTGTCCTTAAGGTCACCGGCCCTAGAGAGCCGGGTATTGTGATGGCCTAATCCATGGCTGTCAATCGGTCAAGGTCCAGCGATCCGTCACCAATTTTAACGTAACATCACCGCCGGTGAGGACCAGCTTTCGGGGCAGTACTGTACCCTCGAATTCTCGATAGGTCTGGTAGTCAATAAGCCAGCCGGATTGGTTGAGTTCGCGTAACAAAGCACCATCATCCAACTTCAGAGTATCCGGCTCCACCGAAGGGTCTGGTAGACCGCGCACCCAATATCCCAAGCTGGTAAGAGGTACCTGCCAACCCAGCTCTCTGGCTAGGTCCGCCTCTGGGTTTTCGCTGAGATAGGACTCACCTGCTTTGGTGGTCAGGGTGAGATTGCTCAGAGTCCCTTTCACTTGGAATCCACCGGCGCCGAAGGGTCCGCGAAAACTCATCTCGATGACATCCTTATCCTGGGCCCACCGCAACCGACCCTTGCCCGCATCATCAGGCAATGTCACTACGATCCGGCCACGCAATGACCACTTTTCCAGGGCATTAAGTTCCGACTGCCGCTGTGACCAGGACTCGCCACCAATACTAGGGCGTTTTCCCGGCGTCGCGCAGGCAAACAAGAAGACGCAAAGGACAGCTAGCTGGGAAACACGCAGAAATCGGCTCATGGCAAAAAGCGTTGGATAGTGTCTCGCAATTTCTCATGATCAGGATGATCCAACAGTGCCTGTTCCCAAATGGACTGGGCTTCTTCTACCTCTCCCTGTACCCAAAGTACTTCCCCAAGATGGGCGGCAACCTCCGGGTCCTGGGTTAAGTCATAGGCTTGACGAAGATACTTCAACGCCTCTTCGTTGTTACCCAATCGATAATGTACCCAACCCATGCTATCGATAATGGCCGCATCATTGGGTATCTGTTCCAAAGCACGACTGATGTATTCGAAGGCGCGCTGATACTCGTCGGTTCTATCCGCCAGGGTATAGCCCAGGGCATTCAGAGCAACCGGATCATCCGGTTGTTCTTCCAGCAACATCGTAAGTTCGGCCAACGCTTCGCTCACGCGGTTCTCGCGCTCCAATAGAAATGAGCGACTGAATCGAAGAGAACGAGAATCCGGGTGTCTTTTTATAGCCTCATCATAGGCTTTAAGTGCATCGCGAATTCGCCCGCTGTCACTTAGAATTGAGGCCTCAGCCTCAGACAGGGCAACATCTTCGTCGGGAAAGGCGTCTCGCCGTCTTTCAAGGTGGGCCAGCGCCGCGTCCAATCGACCCAACTCGGCCAAAATATGGGCTACTCTGACTTGGGCAGCTGTGGCGTAGGTTCCAGTTTGAACGCGCACATAAAATGGTAGGGCTTTCTCAAAGTCTTCTTGCAGCTCCGCCACCGACCCCAAGTAGAAC
>JBCCFQ010000456.1:0-3997 GCA_039029655.1 Pseudomonadota bacterium
GAAAAAGCAGCCGCTGTCATTGATTCAGGCAAGGCTCAGGAATTTTTGCAAAAGCTACAAGCTTTTGGCCGTGGTGTTCAGTAGCAATTATGGATTCTATGGCTCCAGCAGAAAGTTTTTTGGAACGCATGGCGGAAAGCTCTGCGGAGCGTGCTTCTTTGGCAAAACAACATACGTCCATAGAGGAACTCAAAGCCCTTGGGTCAAAATACCCGACTTTTACGTTCAGTCATTTGGATCAAGCGTTTAACATCATCGCTGAGGTCAAACTTCGTTCCCCTTCAGCTGGCACACTGGCCCACGAGAATCACGATTATGTGTCCCAGGCGGTGGACTATGCTAAAGGTGGTGCTTCAGCGATTTCGGTTCTTACTGAACCTGACGCGTTTAATGGTTCACTGGCGCACCTAGCCAACTGTGTTAAGGCGGTCAGCGAGTTTGACGTGCCGGTTATGCGCAAAGACTTTTTGGTTGATCCGTTTCAACTCTACGAAGCAAAAGCTCACGGCGCCAGTGGTGTGTTGCTGATCGTTCGCATTCTTTCCGATGATGCCTTGTTGGAAATGATGGATGTCGCTACGGAACTCAACCTGTTCGCTCTTATCGAGGCGTTTGACGAGGATGATTTACAAAGGTGTCGTCAGCTTCAGGACGTGTTTACTCCCGAATCGAAGAATCGGTTTCTGGTGGGTGTTAATTGTCGTGACCTCGTCAGTTTGGAGATCAAACCGCAACGATTCAAAAAGTGTGTTAGCGGGTTTCCGTCCTCTGTGTTCAAGGTCGCCGAGAGCGGGTTGCTGAATGCAGACGATGTGGCGCGGGTGGCTCAACAGGGTTATGACATGGCGCTAATTGGATCCGCCCTGATGCAAACCAAGGACCCGCAAGAGACGTTAGCGGAGATGTTGTTGGCTGCCAGGGATCGGAAGGCCACATGAGTCTTTACATCAAGATTTGCGGCTTGACAGAATCCGAGCATGTGGAAGCTGCCCGTGAGGCGGGTGCGGATGCTATAGGTTTTGTGTTTGCTGAGTCTCCAAGACGAGTATCCGTAGACCGTGCGGTAGAGTTAGCCGAGCCAATAAGGGATAAGTTAGACGTGGTTGCGGTGATGTTGCACCCCACAGTGTCAGAGAGCGAAGCGGTATTGAACGAACTGCGACCAACGTTTTTACAGACTGATCATCAGGATTTTGCTTATCTTTCGCTGCCGAATTTTGTGCAGGCATTGCCGGTTCATCGACAAGTCATAGCAGAGGACAGCGTAAGCCCGTTGTTGTTTGAGGGGGGCGTTAGTGGTTCCGGCGAGTTGGCGGATTGGCGGGAAGCGAAGGAACTGGCTAAGAAACATAAATTGATCCTCGCTGGTGGTCTCAACGCAGAGAATGTGTCCCGTGCTGTTGCCGATGTTAGTCCCTGGGGTGTGGATGTGAGTAGTGGCGTCGAGAAGCAGCGTGGGCAAAAGGACTCAGAGAAAATTTTTAACTTTGTGCGAAACGCACGAATGAATTTGTTAGGAAATCAACTATGAACCCACTGAGTGATCAAATTGATCAATACATCGCTGAACTTGTAGCGGGTACCTGCCCAGATCAAGCGGGTCGGTATGGACCGTTTGGTGGTCGTTATGTTCCAGAAACCCTAGTGCCGGCTCTAGAACGATTAGAGCAGGGTATGGATCGTTTTTTGGGAGATTCAAATTTCGAATCGCAGTTTCATAGCGAACTTAATCAATGGGCAGGTCGTCCGACAGCTTTAACCAAAGCAGTTCGCTTGAGTGAACAGTGGGGTGGTGATGTCTGGTTAAAAAGGGAAGATCTGGCTCATACTGGAGCACACAAAGTAAATAACGCATTAGGACAAGCGTTGTTGGCAAAACGCTTAGGCGTAAAGCGAATTGTTGCAGAAACCGGTGCCGGACAACACGGTGTTGCGTCCGCCGCAGCTTGCGCTCGGGTGGGTTTACCCTGTGTTGTGTACATGGGCGCATTGGACGTGGAACGTCAAGCGCCAAACGTAGATCGAATGCATCGTCTTGGCGCACAAGTGGTACCGGTTACCCATGGGGATCAAACACTCCGGGTAGCCATTGATGAAGCCATCCGTGACTGGGTGAGTGATCCCAATGAAACCTACTACCTATTGGGTTCAGCAGTGGGGCCACACCCCTATCCGAAGTTGGTGTGTTACTTTCAGAGCGTCATCGGGCAAGAGGCTCGGGAGCAAATGTTACGACAAGCAGGTCGTTTGCCGGATGTGGCCATCGCATGCGTTGGTGGTGGTTCCAATGCTATTGGATTATTTCATCCCTTAGTTGCGGACCGAGACACAGCGTTGTTAGGCATTGAGGCTGGGGGAACCGGGTCTGGGTTGGGACAAAATGCCGCTCCCTTAAGTTATGGCACTCCAGGAGTTTTGCAGGGTGCGTATTCGATGCTGCTTCAGGACAATGAGGGGCAGATCCAAGAAACTACATCGGTGTCTGCTGGCTTAGATTATCCCGGTGTTGGACCCGAGCACGCGTTGTTAAAAGAAATCGGTCGAGTCAAGTATGACGTCGCCAACGATGACGATGCGTTAGAAGCTATGAATGACTGCGCCCACTACGAAGGCATTATTTCGGCACTTGAGACCGCCCATGCTATGGCGGGCGCGAAGCAATGGTTAAAGGATAATCCCGACACAACGGTACTGGTAGGATTTTCTGGACGTGGGGACAAGGATTTACCGGCCCTGATTGAACGGGAACGGAGGCTAGGCCAATGACTAACCAAAGCAGCGTAAGCAACGCCATTTCTGAAAGCACTCAAAAACCTGCCCTGGTTCCTTTTCTTACGGCTGGCTATCCTAACAAAGCTCAGTTTGTTAAAGACCTGGTGGAAGCCTCAGAACATGCGGCTGTGGTGGAGGTAGGTGTACCGTTTTCTGATCCCATGGCGGACGGAGTCACCATCCAACAGAGCAGTCGAGTCGCCTTAGATGGAGGTGCCACGCTTGCGTGGATTTTTGAGGCGATAAAAAGTCAGCGGTCGTCCCTGCAGGCTCCGGTAATGCTCATGAGTTACTTAAACCCGCTGTTGGCGTACGGCTACGATGACTTGGTTCAGTCCAGCCTGGACAGCGGTGTTGCCGGGTTTATCGTGCCCGACTTGCCCCTTGAAGAGAGTATGGAGTTGGCCCAGGTGCTGGATTCAGCCGATCTTGCGCTGGTGCAACTGGTTACCCCGGTGACCCCCGAGGAGCGTTTGCAAAAGTTGTGTCAGCAAAGCACTGGTTTTGTTTATGCTGTCACCATGACGGGTATTACCGGTAGCGCCATTAAGGGCAAAGAAAATCTAAATGAATACTTGGATCTGGTTAGAACCAAGTCATCTGTACCTGTGTGCGCTGGATTTGGTATTGCTACGGCGGCGGATGTTAGCCGCTTAGAGGGCCATGCAGATGGCGCTGTTGTTGGTACCGCTTTGATAAAAGCCGTCGGGCGCGGTGAAAGACCTGGAGATTTCCTAAAGGGCTTGCGACCCTAGATTAAAGCCGGCTTAGTTATGATTTTGGTCGATACCGAAGGAAAAGACCGACGGCAGCGCCAACAAGAACCCAGCCCAACCAGGTGGTATCACCATTCAGTCCGATAAGCAGACTGCCAGCAATCAAGCTCGCCGCACCGGCAGAGACGCCAAATTTTCTGTGGCGATCCTGGTCTAAAGACTGCTTTAACCCTTCCAATTCGGGGTTGGTCACTTGCATGACCAATCTTCCGTCCGAAGCTTTTTGCATAATCTCTTGGATGATTTGGGGTAATACTTGTAAGGACTCTCCCAGTTCTGGCAGCTGCTCTCGAATTTTTTGCAGCACCTTTTTCCCGGAGAGTCTTTCTGTCATCCATTCCTGCAAAATAGGATAGGCGGTCTTCCAAAGATCCAGGTCGGGGTAAAGCTCGCGACCTAGGCCTTCAATGTTTAGCAGCGTTTTTTGCAGCAACACCAGCTGCGGTTGA
>JBCCFQ010000457.1:0-3995 GCA_039029655.1 Pseudomonadota bacterium
ATCTTGAGCCACACGGGCTAAGGTCACCAGGTCGCCATAGGGTGTGTACATGGTGTCTTGTTCCATGTCGTATTTAAGTTCATTGTGAGGTGGAGACATTGGCAAACCGCTCACCATGGCCACGCCAAGATCACTGGCTGAAAATGTTAACTCGGCCTCACCGGCTTCAACCAACTCTAGTTCTTGAGAACCATCCAATAGTCTTTGGTATTCCTCTTCGCTGATGCCCAGTCGCGCATCATAGGCCATGGGTTGATCAGGTTGAGTTGCGGCGCGCTGGGCCTCGAAAAACTCCGGATCAGTCTCGCGAGCACGCTCTACTTTTTCCGATATAACTCGGATATCTTCTGGTGAACCAAGCACCATCACACGTGCTTTAACCGTTTTTGATTCCGGTACGAAGTCCGACCACCGACCAAGATCATCGGCCGCATTGGCTGAAACAGAAATAAGCCCTACGGCCATGATTAGGAATCGAACAATCACTTTTGAGTCTCCTGAACTTAAAGGAACGCAAGTTTCGGCTCAGAACAATAACACGCCAAAAAAGTTAGTTTAAGCCGCTACTTAAGTCTTAATGATTTGGGCAATACCGCTGCCGCTTAGTTCCTAGGCCATAGCTTGCTGAATTTGCGGCGTTTTTTTATTCGTTTTCGCTGCTGACAGATACGCTGGCCTCCATGTCCGTCACAAATACGTGAACATTTATTGGTCTACAGCAAACAAAGCAATCCTCAATGTATTGCTGTTCTTCCACACTGCAATCGACAACGATAGTGATGCGTTCACCGCAATAGGGACAACTAACCCGGGTTTCGCTTAAGTCCAAATCTTCAATCCCAAACAGAAATCAACCTAAAGCTGACCACTAGCACAGCGATGCTGATCAATATTGATACGCATCCCAGAAGCCAATAAAGACCCAGCTTGATTTTCACCTTAATCCGACCGAAAAAACCCAGTTTTTCTTTAGATGGGCCAGGGATCTCTTGGAAGAGACCTATGAAGCTGTAGAGAAACAGTGACCAAAGCAATCCCACAAGGATTGGAATCAGGAATTTGTCCTCACCTAGAGGCTCAACTGCTAAGACGTTCATAGCAAACGCAATAAACGACAACAGAATCAGAATCAAGAATACGTTTTTTAAGGGACGCAATCGTCGAGCGAAACGTTGCATCAGCAGTAACACGCCGCCCTACTCCAAATCCAAAATTGTATCTGAAATGTGTTGGGTCAACGCTTCGCCAAAACCTTCTACAATCACAACGTCTTTACCCAGTTTTTTGATGGAATAAGAAACGGCGTCCTTTGAATGCGAGAACTCACCGGTGAATGGAGCTATGCCATAAGTAGCTTCAGCATCTGGACTTGGCTCAAGCTCAAGTCGGCGTTGTAGGTAGTTTTGGTAGGCCACGCCAAACTGATAGGCGTCACGCTCAGAATCCCACCGAGTGGACCAAATCAATCCTCGCTTGCCGCCCTTGAAGAATGTTTGATAGCGATCCCCACCCCAGCCAGCAGCGGCAGCTGCGGCAAACGGAATGCCACCAAGCAAACTCCGAATTTGAAACTCACCCATCACGTTACTACCCAACAGTTGCCAGTCTTCATCGGCGAGATCAGAGAACTCTGGTATTTCAATGGAAATCGGTCTGTCGCGTTCGGAGGCTAGATACTTCTTCGGGTGTAGAATTTGCTCCGTGGACTCAGGCAGATCGTGCCAAGCCTCGTCGACTCGCCCCCAACCTCCTTCGTTACTCAAGTGGATAACGAAAACCGCCCCCTTGTGATAGGGAAAAAGCAAAGAGTCTTTGAGTATTCGTGGCGCCGACGCAAATGCCTTTCCACCGGAGAAAGGCAAAAACACTTTGAGCGCATTGAACGAAAAGTCCATAACCCCTGGGGGCAAGTCTGACAGGTCAGTCGGCTGACCGATTAACCGTTGTTGCTCGGCAAACATGACTACAGTGGCGTCACCTTCTACCAGCGCGGATAAGGCGAGCGCCCGATCGTCGTTAGACTTCGTCTGTTCATAGAGTTCGTGAAGATCATAATGTTGATCCTGCAGTGCATGAGCCATCTCATGGGCCAAAATCACTTTTTGCTCGTCTGCATTAAAGCCTTTAGGCGCAAAAAGCTCCGCTAAAAAACTTTGCTTTTCTGCGGGCTCGTGATCAGCGATCAGAAACATTTTGTCATTTTCTGGCTCATAGAACCCCGCAACCTGTTCGGTGTAAAGGGCTAATAAGGTTTCCTTTAGATCCATATCTGAAGATGCCATCCCAAACACCTTTAAGGACTGATCCATCATCTTCATGTCCGCATCGGAATACTCCTCATCAATCAAGCCACTGAGGTGCTTACCTAAATCCTCTCTGCGCATCAGATTGGGTGTCACTGGATGTTTGAATGCCAAAGACCGCAGCTGTGGCATAAGAATTTGATAAGCGTCTTTGTATTTCAGCAACGCTTCGGCGTACTCACCCGTCTCCGCCAGTTGATCCCCCTGCAACAACAAATCGTCGATGTCTGCCTGAGCCAGACCTAGATTCGCGAAAAAGATGGAAAAAATTAATAAAAATAGATGGTTACGCATATTCATCCCTGGGTTTGTGCATTTTCGTGCAGCATAACACCCCAGGAATCACAACTACCATGAAATGGTTCCATAATCTTGGATACATGGGTTTGAATTTCTGTAACTAGTTTGTAACTCAAAAGATCACAGATTTTCAGTTCCACGTAGGCCTCGTCCGCTGGACCACCTTGAGGAGCATCAAAAAGAGTAACGTCGTGATAGTGCGTACGCAAAACTTCCACAGCGGCAGGCTGCGGAGGCCAGTTTTCAAATGCTACGTGGAAGTACAGAGTCGCAGCAGATTCAAAGTCGAAGTGTTGCTGCTTCAAACGGCGGAGTAAATCGCCATCTACATCATCGGGCCACTCTTCGGTATCTCGTTGGTATATTGCCTCACGTATTATGAGCTTCCGATCTTCATACTCGACTGACGACAAGCGCTGTATAGGCATGTCTTCCGGACGAGTCATCCATATGGGGGCTCCCCATCGGGGATCGTCAGTGTACCTAGGCACAATATGCCAATGGAGATGAGGCACTAGTTGACCAATACTTGCAACGTTCACGTGATCAGGCTCAAACACTGTGGACAATGCTTTTTGCACTTGCCAAATATCAGAACTCAAAGATCTCCACTGTTCTCGGGTCAACTGGTCGATGCGAGTGACGTGTTCCGGTGTTGAAACCAGAATGCAGTGACCACGATATGTTTGATTTAGTTCAAGAAACAGTTTTGAAGATTGCAAGTCAGCGATTAAGGGAAGGTCCAATTTGTCAATATTGTTTGGACAAAATGGACAATCCCCAACCACCGACTCTTTTGTCATTGCTTTTTGCTTAGAGTGCTCTGGCGTAGTTGACGATACACCAAACAGAGGCGACCACCGTGATTAGCGCCGTGCAAGCGGCTCCAAAAAAGCGGCCGAATCCGGACATGGTATCGGCTTTGAGACCTAAGCCATGCGCCAGGCGCGCCAGCACCAACAGCGACCCCATGACATACAGAGCAATCTCATTCGTACCAGCCATTTCCAAAAGCCCGATCAAAATGAGTGCTAGAGGGACGTACTCAGTAAAGTTTTGGTGCTTACGCATGGCCAACAGCATCTCAGTATTACCACCATCGCCTATGGAAATACCCGTTTTGCCCCGCATTCCACCGGCACCAGCGGAAAGCCACATTGACATCAAACCCAAAATTCCTGCAAAGAGACTTGTAATTATAGGCATGTTGCTACCCCCATTTTTTTTGTTTGTTTATTTAGCGCTAATCACATCGGCAAACACAAAACCGTCGCGCTCCACCACCTCTCCTACGGATATGTCTATGGGAGAGGCCGAGCGCCTCTCGGCCATCGTCGACGGGTGGGGCCAGCTGGCCAACACCTACGCCAACGGCATTCAGCATGCCGGTGA
>JBCCFQ010000458.1:0-3987 GCA_039029655.1 Pseudomonadota bacterium
ACTGTTCATGTTTGTACAAAGCGGAGTTCAGGAACCTTTACGCAGGTTGGTGCGTTTATATGATGGCGGTTTTTCGGATTCCTGTTGGTATTCTGCGGTTGCTTTCAAAACGACCGTAGTTATAGATCGAGTTCCGCATATTGTGTTGCTCTATGACGTTGTCAGCCCTGCCCCTTCCATCACCTATTGTACCTGATTGAGATCCATTTCCCATACATTGGCGCAAGTCTACAATCATCTATACCTAACCGCAGTATAACTGATTATAAGGAATGGACTTATATGAATCGAAGACGACGTATCCTTACAGTTGTTGCTCTACTTATTCTTTCAGTTTTTGCAGTTTATCAGAACAATCTGGATGTGGCTGGGCAACAGTCATCGTATCAGAAAGGCATTGGGTATGCCACTTATTTTAATGGCCTCTACAGCAGTGCTCAGTCAGATCAGACGATTGAAAATATCGCCGATACAGGGGCAGAGTGGGTCAATATCCTCGTGACCCAATATCAATTCGATCTAAATTCCACCAACATTTATCCCACAAGTAAGACCCCCACCGATGAAGACTTGATTCATGTAATTGCCAAAGCCAAGTCGGTTGGTCTAAAGGTGATGCTCAAACCTCACGTAGACATCCAAAGCAATGAAGCAGAATGGCGTGGACGTATTGGGCAAAACTTTAGCAGCAGTCAGTGGTCGGCCTGGTTCTCCACTTACCGAAACTTTATCGGTCATTACGCTGAGTTGGCCGAAGAGCATGGCGTTGAGCAGTTTGTGATTGGCACAGAACTCGTCACAACTTCGGCCAGGGAATCGGACTGGCGGCGGGTGGCCAGCCACGTGCGGGATCGCTATAGCGGTCCCATTACCTACTCTGCCAACCATACTGGGGAAGAGACAAATATCCGGTGGTGGGATGCAGTCGACTATATTGGGCTAAGTGGATACTATAACCTGACTGATAAGAACAACCCAACTGTGGCCGAGTTACGCACAGCTTGGCAACCTCACATTCAAACGTTGGAGACCTTAAGCCAGCAGTATAATCGAGACATCGTCTTTACCGAGGTAGGCTATCGCAGCAGTGATGGCAACAATACCCATCCTTGGTGCCACTGGTGCAATGAGAGCCTTGACCTACAGGAGCAGTTAGACACTTATCAAGCGTTCTTCCAGGCGGTGGCAACTCAGCCCTGGTTTGAAGGAGTCTTCTGGTGGGGATGGGATATGGATCCAGAGGATAATGGTGTTTGTGATGACGGCTATAGCCCTCACCTCAAACCAGCTGAAAATATTGTCCGTAGCCAGTATGGTGGAAACCAAATTAGCATCGCCACAACCTGTGGAGGAACGGTTACCACCCCATCGCCGACCCCCAACTTACCCATATCCACAATCACCGTGACGCCTCCTACTCCTGAACCACCCACCGGAACACCAGCGCCGGCAAATCCAACAGCCATCCCAACCACATCCCCAACAGCGCTCCCTCCAACATCAACCCCCATTGCCCCCCCACCGATTGGGCAATGTGGCGGTCTACGTCAGGAGGCAGAAGCAGGCGCGTTTAGCCCCAGTGCATTTCGCATTGGTCAAGACTCAGGAGTAAATGGCGAATACATTGAAGCCTTGTCTGGCAGAGCGTTTGGAACCTTTGAGCCAACCACAAATGCAACCTATTGTGTGAATATTCCCTCAGCTGGTCTCTATGGGATGCGGGCCAGATCCATGGCAACTGATTCGTTCAGCAATTCCCTCTATCTTTACGTCGACGGGCTGCCAAACCAGGGCTACAGTTGGCATCTCTGGGCCACAGGGAATTTCGTTGTAACAGATGTATATGTGGCAGAGGGGGACGATCCGAACCCAAGCAAATTTGAGATTCTACTCTCTGCGGGTGAGCATCAAATCTCATTTGCCGGGCGGGAGAGTGGCTCACGGCTGGATTGGTTTGAACTTATACCCTTGGGAACAAACCCACAACCTACACCTACAGTTGTGCCTACAACCGCACCACCATCAGAGCCAACCACTACGCCGGTATCTCCCCCAACGCCTACCCCAAGCGCTCCTCCTGTCGTCGGTTGTGGAGGAGTCCAACAAGAGGCTGAGCAAGGACAACTATCTGGGCTCTTCTCAATCGGTTCAGACAATGCAGCCAACGGTGGAGCTTATGTTCACGTCCCAAATGGGCAGGGGAACCGGGGGTCCGTGCTAGACCCGGGCCAGAAGGTAAGCTACTGCGTACAAGTCAACAGTGGTGGAATTTATCGTCTAAAAGGTTGGACCTATGGTGCCTCTGGCTTTGATAATTCATTCTATGTGCGGGTCAATGGCCAGCCGAGCCAAGGTGTGGTTTGGCATACGCAGATTCAAACGGCCTATAGCGATGAGTACGTTATGGCCTACAACATTGATACAAATCGATTTGAGGTTGCCGAATTCTCTCTTGTGCCAGGAGAGAATCTTGTCGAATTCTTTCTGCGCGAAGATGGCGTTCGACTCGATAGATTTGCCATAGAAGAGATACCCGTTTCAGCTAGTGGTGAAATCGAGCCTTTTGTGGATTTGTTACGATTAGAGAATGATATTACCTTTGGTTCTCCGATTGATGAACAATTCCTCTACTTGCCTTTCGTTCAGCAGTAAAGTGCCGTTTTCATTTGACAAAAACAAGTAGACACCTGACCGGTTCACCACAATCGAGTGATTCGCTCCCACTTGGCCTCGTGTGATGAACCAGTCGGGTGAAAAGTATGCAATTGCCTCAGAGACATTAAGCTCGACTTTGTACGTTTTAGGCCAGTTAACAAGTTAATAAGCAGCAGAAGAAAGCAACTGGTGTATCCGTGGTGGCTTGAATATCCAGAGATCAGGAGAATTCGCTGGTGTCTGGAAAAGCAAGTGATGCCACAAGTGGCATCGAAGGATAGCGATGAGATCGTGGAAAGTGGCATGAGACTTAGGATACCAAGCAGCCTGTGGTAATGGCAGAGTGCGGTCCCCATAGAGTGGGTGTACCATCAAGACCACAATACTAAAGAGGGCAAAGAGAGCCGGAGTGGTTCGCTCAATGGCCTTGTCACTCCACTGTCGCTGAGTTTCGATACCAAGATGAGCTCTGCCGATTTCAAAAGTGACCTCGGTTGCCCATCGTTTAACGAAAGTGGCAATGATGGAGCGAGGATCTTGATGAATATCGGTAGAGAAGAAGGCGACCGTTTGGCGCTGGCCAGAGGGGTCTCGGACCAACACCCATCGAATCAGTAAGGGTGGTGTACCAGTTGAGTACCATAATGAGACACCTGAAACCCAATCGATGACTTCGGTTTCACCATCATACCACTCAACTCGACCTCGCTGCCATCGGGTAGTTTTGCAGATGGCGACATCCTCAAGATTGGGCAGTCGTTGACCAACCACGGGTCTCCGTCCTAGCCGTTTGGTGCCGTCAGGCTTGAGGCGAGATGGTGGGAAATCAAAGCGGCGGGAATCTAGTCGAATCGGAGCAATCAAGGTAATGCCTTGGGATTGTGCTCTGTGTCCCAACTCGATAACGCTATAGGCACCATCGCCAGCAAGCTCAATCTTTCGACCTGGGAGTACTCGTCGTAGCCAGTAGACAACTTGAGCCGTCCGTTGAGCGACTGTTCGGTGACGTAACCCTTCTCGTTCACTCACTTTGGGGGTTGCCAGTAAAACGCTCAAAAAGGGTAAGGCCCATTCATGATGGCTCCACGGAACTTCTACTACGATTGAGAAGACCAGCCATCTCAGACCACTGGTACTTACACTCATATTCCGTCCCGATGCCAAACTATCTCGCCAATAACCTCGCTTGCGGATTTTCGGTCCCCAACGTCGTTCCAGCGTTTCGTCCACATCTATATATATATCGTCCCTGCATTGACGAACGTTTCTACGATTAGAGTCAGCAAAAGGGTGCTTAGCAATAGGCCCTCCCCCCCTGAGAGTCTATACTAG
>JBCCFQ010000459.1:0-3980 GCA_039029655.1 Pseudomonadota bacterium
AACGTTATTTCATCAAAAGGATCTTTTTATTTATTTCTATTTATTTAGTTTTGGCGGTGACGCATGTGGCAGCGACAGTCTGCAAACTATACAAAGACACAAATATTCAAAAAATATTAAAAAAATATCGTCACCGGCAATCCGCCACTGTTACGCAAAGCCGAACCGTTCCCGATCTCGGTGTCGCGAATTTGGTGGAGGTGGCAACTAGAGACCTGAATGGTAGCCATATAACCCACTATGCAGGCGTAAATGGGTGTCGTCTTACGTATTTTCGCGGGAAATTCTCTCCAGGTGAGCAGAGTCCCTCATTCCAAGTCCAAGTCGCAGAATGGTCTACGTCGAACAATGTGCGGCATATGATTATGGCGACTGGCATGGACCAAAACAAGTTCAACGCGATTGCGACATTTCTCGAGCTGACGACCCGGCAACAGGAAAGCGAAGAGGTTTTGGCGTCTTTGACTGAAGCAACCGCAAGCGCCGTGCGCTGCGTCAGCTGACTAATGCAGTACGAACTTCCTACCAGATATCAGGACAGCCGCAGCAAGGGCAAAGATCAGTGATTTGGCGGGCAGCGACCACACGCCCGGTCCTGTGCCAATAATTGACCAAACAAACAAAAGTAGCGACCAAGGCATCAACTGGACAGGAAAGCCGTTGATGGTTGTGAGACTGTCAGCAAGACCTGCGAGCGTATTTGACAAGGCAAAAATAGCGGCAAAACTGGCTGTTCTCTATGCGCCCGCTCATCCTGTGATCAAATAGAGTGGGTTATCCTCCGCATATCCTCCGCACGGTGGATAGCCCAACGCTTAGATGATTTCTTAGCACAAGAACCTCAGTTGAGGGGCGCAGGAAAGTTTGGTCTGTCTGTATTGTAGTGCTGAGCAAGGTAGTCGATGATTTCTGTCCGATCAGGCTCATCGATTTCGGACATTCCTTGCTCTTCAACCATCCATTCCAACATCTCGTCCCACTCATCACGGGTCAGACCCTGCTGGGCAACGATCCTCTCAGAATGGCAAGCGACGCAGGCATAATAGGTTGTTTCGACACCCGGCGCGTCAAACAGAACGCCAAACTCGTACTCTTCTTCTTCGGTGGTCTCAACAGAGGCGTCGGTTGCACCAAGCGTCAACGGGTCGTCTGAGAAGGTATTGAGGTAGGCGATAAGGTTTGCACGGTCCGTATCTTTTTTAAGGCCCGCAAAGCTCATCTTAGTGCGTTTTACTTCGTTCCTAGGTTTCGCCAGAAATGAATCGAGCCGTTCAATTGTCCATTCACCGCCATATTCGACAAGGGAACGGGAATACTTGAAGCCTTCAACGGCAGCGACGGGTCCGCCTACCGTGCCATAGAGGTTAGGGCCGACCTTGTTTTTACCGCCCGGTTCGAGGGTATGGCATGCGATACATTTCTTAAAAACGCGTTCACCCTTGGAAAGGTCTGCGGAGGCAAGTGCGGCGTCAAGATCAGCCAGCGCGGTGGTGGCAAAGCCTAAGGCGAGTGCAAAAAGGGACGTAGTTCGCAAATTTGCGAAGTGCATATTGTTGCTCCAGTCTGGAAGTATAGGGGGGGCGGCTCGAAGCCGCCCTGTTTTTGATTTAGCTTGCGCGAACGCCGACGCGGTGCATCGTGTTGTTAAGATAGCCCTTTGGGTTCCAGTCGATTGCGAAGGGTTGCATGGTTCCATCGCTGTCGGTGGCACGCGCCCAGACCTCATAATAGCCGGCTTGTGGGAAAGTGACGTTGGCGCGCCAATTCTGCCAGGCACCGTCGTTGACTTGTGCGTCGAGTTCAGCATCCATCCAAGTCGAACCGAAATCAGTCGAAATCTCAACTTTGCTGATCGTACGATCGCCAGACCAAGCATGACCGCGGACTTCAGTGTTCATTCCTGTATCCGCACCATTTGCGGGGAAAGTCACGAGAGACTTAACGGGCATGCGCTCGATGATCACGAAGTCTTCCTTCGGAACATCTTGCCCTGCTGCCACTGGATATGCGGGAACGCGATAAGCTGTTCCTGTCATCTTTGGACCATCATGAACCTGGTCACGCAATTCGATCCGCGTGAGCCATTTTTGCGCACAAGAAGCAGGCCATCCGGGTACGACAAGACGCAGCGGGGCACCGTTCATAGGATGCAAGGCATCGCCGTTCATCTCAAACGCAATAAGGATGTTATCCGTCACTGCTTTTTCAATTGGAACGCCGCGTGAGATCGGCAGCTTATCTGGGTCACCAGACAAATGGCCATCTGCGCCATAATGAGCGGTATAGACGACGTTCGATTGTACGCCTGCCTTTTCGAGCACGTCTTTGAGGCGAACACCTGTCCACTCAGAGCAAGCAACAGCACCATAAGTCCATTGATTGCCCTTAGCAGGGGGGTTGAAGAACCCACGCCCGTTTCCACCACACTCAAGTGTGAGCGCCATGGTCACCACTTCAAACTGCTCCCGCATATCCGCGATAGACAGCGTCAATGGAGTATCAACAAAGCCGTCAATCGTGAGTGTCCATGTCTCCGGATCCACATCCACGGGTGGGATGCCGTTGTTGCGGATGAAGTGACGACTTGTAGGCGTGATGGCATCATCGAGCAATTCAGGAGGTGTTTCGGCGTTTACGGGACGATCATTGAGCAACGTGAGCCCGTCTTTGCCGATCAAAACGTTTTCCTGGGCCATCGCTGCGGGAACAAATCCCATGGGCATATTGCGATGAAATGGGATGGATGTTCCAACCATCGCAGCCATCGTTGCCAGCCCGGTTCGCTTTAGAAACCCGCGTCGATCTGGGTTTGCGACCCGACCAAAAAACTCCTTGTCGGCCTTTGCTGGATCCTTGGCAAAAAACTCTTGTACAGATTGTTTCTTGTCTTCGTCTAGCGCCATTTGTTCCTCCCTTGGCTGCTTTTTCAGTGCACGGTTGCACACCGTCATTTGAAGGAGAGACGTATCGAGTAGCTGATTTATTCCATGCTATTCAGAACTTTTTTGTAAGTTCAGGTTTTCTATGCAGATAGTGGATGGGGTGGATTGGTGATGACGCATGCCGGCGATTGGTGAGGATTACATCATGTAACTGTTGGACCAAGTCGCCAGACCTTAGCTGATGAGAACAGCTTGCAGTTTTTTGAGAGTACGCAGATGGTGTTTCGGCTTGTTTAGTCGGACAACAGCGCGCTGAGTTGTGTCAACATAGCCTAGTTTAAGAACGCACCCGAGTATTTTGCCGTGGGCAGTTTGAGCCAGATGGTGCTAGTCGCAGGCGACCTTCACAACATAATAATTAATATAAAAAGTCTTAGGCCTCCTAAGTGTTGAGCCTATTATATTGTTGCAGGCGGGCTAGCCCACCTATTGATTCAAGGCTGGTAAGTGAAACTATGTTAAATTCTACGATCACGAGGCATTCGACCAAACATAGGGATCAATTCCTTACAGACGAAGGCGCGCCGAGGGAGAAAGCTCTACCACCTTCAACCCAGTGTTGGATGCGACGCTTACCTGCCCGTTGTCCCATGCATAGACAAGCACCACTGTTTTGCCAGTGTGGGCATCCTGCACCTCAATGATCGGTTCGGCTCTTTTTGCGCGCTCACTTGTTTGCTGTGTCTGCATTTTCGTTCCTTCGTAACCTGCAGGCCCATTCCTCAAAACCCCGCTTCAAGCGAAGGGTAGGGGACTTTCGACTGTTCGATTTTTGCGATCCACCCCAGAGGATGAAGCGGGATATTGCTCAACTTATAGCTGAGTATCTCGGCTCGTTGACAATCGCAAGAAACAAAACGACACAGGACGAAATGGAACGAAACGAAAGCGTGGAAGCCTGTCCGTCGTCAGAGTTTTCCGGAATGCCGGGGTGTTTTCGTAACAGAGGCTCTGGTTCGGTTTCTGTTTGAGTTTAGGCAGCAGCGGCTTGGTGCTGCAACCGGCGTTTTCGGATTGTCTGTTTCTTGATTTCCTCTC